>DATDFW010000360.1:0-4995 GCA_036522375.1 Nitrospiraceae bacterium | reverse complement strand
GTGGGGAAGATTCAATCTGGTTCGATTGCCCGCCGGCAGAATGTGACCGTACTCGGAAAGAATGGCGGACAGTTTCCTGGAAAAGTGTCCGACCTTGCAGTTTACGCCGGCCTCGAACGGATGGACATGGAACGGGCAGAGGCAGGTGAAATCGTCGCAGTAGCCGGCCTGGACGAGGTGAGCATTGGGGATACGATTGCCGATGCGGAACACCCAGTTGCGCTGACCCGGGTCACGGTCGACGAGCCGACCGTCCAAATGACCTTCTCCGTCAACAATAGCCCCTTCGCAGGACGAGAAGGCAAGTATTTGACCTCACGGCACTTGCGCGATCGACTCTTCAGGGAGCTCGAAACCAACGTATCGTTACGCGTACAAGAAACGGATAGTGCAGATAAGTTTCTCGTGGCCGGCCGCGGCGAGCTGCATCTCGGCGTCTTGATTGAACAAATGCGCCGGGAAGGATACGAACTGCAAGTTTCTCAACCTGAAGTGATTGTCCACCGGGAAGGGGACAAGGTCCTCGAACCCTATGAGGAACTGACCATTCAGGTACCGGAAACCTACCAGGGTGCCGTGATTGAAGAGCTCGGCAAACGCCGCGGCGAATTACGCCACATGCGGCTCATCCATTCCGAGGCCGGGCCAAGCGAAATGCACCTTGAGTACCATATCCCTACCCGCGGCATCATGGGGCTTAAAAACCTCTTGGTCACCAAAACTCGCGGCACCATTATCATGCACCATGTCTTCGTCGCGTATGAACCGGTGGAGGAGCGCGAGCTCGTGGTGGCGACACACGGGTCACTCGTCGCACACGAAGACGGGACCAGCACCGGCTATGCCATCTTCATGACCCAAGAACGGGGCACCATGTTTATCGGCCCTGTCGTGGAGGTCTATCGTGGGATGGTCGTCGGTGAGAACAGCCGAGATGAAGACATGGACGTCAACGTCTGTAAAGAAAAGCACCTGTCCAACATGCGGGCATCGGGCACCGATGAAGCGTTGGTCCTCACTCCACCAAGGGAAATGGGCTTGGAATTCGCGCTCGAATATATCGGTCCGGATGAACTGGTTGAAGTCACGCCGAAAAGTCTGCGTATCCGCAAACGGCTCCTCAACCCGGATGACCGCCGCAAGGCACGCAAAACCCTCAAATAGCCTTCCCTGCCGAGATGAGGATTAGGAAGAAAAGCCCCAAACCTTCCGCCCACCGCCCTCCGCTCTACTTCGTCGGCTATCGCGGAACTGGGCCGGCGCTCGAAGAGCTCAAGACCTGGTATGACCTCGAATACGGCGGCCCATTAACATTGCGCGCCGACGAGAAGGCATCGGAATCCTGGCATGCGGTCCATGGTCCATGGACGGCTCATCTCGTCATCCCGCTCCCAGCCAGCCATATCGCAGGCCTCAAGGAGCAACTTGCATGGGAACATGAGCATGTCGGTGCAGTCGCTCCAACACTCATGCCGCCGCGCGATATGCCGGACACCATTCTCTTTGCCGCTCGTCTCGCACGGGGCCTCACACTCCTCACACAAGGCACGGCCTACGACATTACGACCAACCAGTACGTGAACCCCTCGGATTGGCAGGATCGCCCCCTTACCCATTTCATCCTCAGCGATCACATCCCGATCATGCAGGGCGACGACGAGCAGAGTCGCAGGAACTGGTGTTACACCCTCGGCCTCAGTAAGTTTGGTGTGGATGAACTGGAAATGTTTGTTGCCCCTGGTCTCCCGGACCAGCCTATCCGCGATCTCCTCGGACACACAGCAGACGAATTACTCAGGACTGGGCAGTCGCCAAAAGTTGGAAGCCATATTCTCGTGGGTCTCCCTGGCCAGAGTGTCGCGATTGCCAACCACCGCACCGCCGCACCAGCGGGTCGCATGCTGAGTTTTCGAGAAATTCGACCATTGCCATAGTTCTCATATCTTATCGACTACTTATGGGCTAGTCAGACCCTTTCTAGGCCTTCAAGACCGTTGACAAGCTTTCAAGCCGCACGGTAAAAAATACGAACGACATTGTCAGGGGCCGGACTAAACCAATGAACGAAGGAGGCATACAGATGAGCGATGTGGCACCAGAAATTAAGGTAGGCGATACCGCACCGGATTTTAACTTAAAGGATCAGGACCAGAAGGATGTGAAGCTGAGTGACTATCGCGGCAAGAAGAATGTCGTGCTCTGCTTTTACCCGCTGGACTGGAGCCCTGTCTGTCAAGGCGAAAACAAGTGTTTGACCGACGATTTCCCCAAGTTCCAGTCGGCCAATGCGGAACTCTTCGGTGTCAGTTGTGACAGCTTCTTCTCGCACAAGGCTTGGGCTGACTCCATGGACCTCAAGCACCGACTCCTGTCGGACGTGCATCGGACGACGGCAAAGAGCTACGGTCTCTACTTTGAACCCTTGAACTGCTCGAAGCGTGCGACCGTCATCGTGGACAAGAGCGGAAAGGTCGCCTACGCGAAGGTGCAAGACATCAAGGTGGCGCGGGAAGATAAGGATATCCTCGCAGCCCTCTCGACGCTCAACTAATTTCCAGTCACAGGGTCCGAAAGTCAAAGGTCTCCGCCGGGAGGCTTTCTGACTTTCGGACTTCTGACGTGATGCAGGTAGGACGGTGAAGATGGCCGGAACAGTCGAAGACGTCAGAGACGAGAACTATATGGAATTTACAGGGGCGCCCGCCTCAATCGTTGCCTATGGTTTGGCGACGTGTGAGCCCTGCAAAACCTACGATCCAATCCTGGAAGAGACCGCCGCCAAGTTTCCCGACGTGAAAATCGGCAAGGCCAAGATGCACGTGCCGGGCCGCTGCCGTGAGATCAAGAAAAGCCACACCTTCGAGACCTATCCCACGACGCACTTTTTCTCCCATGGCAAGCTACTGTTGACCCGTGAAGGAGTGGTGGAACCAGACGAACTCGCTGCACTGATTGCGGATTATTTGATCAAGTAGTTCTCTCATCGACTTCGACAGAGAGAAGATACGCTGCTCATCTCTTCGCCTTATCACAGGCCTCACGCTTGGACAGTCTGATATCGAGTTTTTATTTCATGGGTCGCGCCCTGGAACAGTGTTCATGCTGAATGAGCCAGGTTGAGCCTTCCTTGCGCAGGACTGTGGTGCATTGCCCGGAGTCCTGCGCTTCGAGTTCGCCTTTCCTGATCGCCTGAAACACATAGTCGTAAGTAGCCCAAGCCGTTGGGCCCGGAATTCGAACATGCAGATTCGATACGACGCTGATGAAGCGCAGATTGCTTCCCTTGTTTAGTTCGGCTTCATAGTCCGACAGCCACTTCTCGATGGAGTCCCGTGTCTCTGTCTCGCCATCCTGTATCCCGATATAGTCCTTCGTATACAGCTTCAACACAGATTGCTTATTTTTAGTTTCAGGAAACGTTGCGGCTGCCATAGCAGCCTCCTTGATGGTTTTTTCGATCGCCTCCCCTTCCTCGGCAGACCAAGCCACCGCCGTCCACGCGAGACACAGCATCAGCAGCGGAGCGATCAAACGTCTAGTCATAGCCCTAGAACTGAACATACGAAGACCGGTCAGCCCGAGTACTCGAAGGACATGTCTCAAGACTGAACAAGTCGGACATTCGATAATTTTCCCGACGGGAGCGAGCCGATCAGTTGTTTCCAGATGTATTCGACCATCTGTTCGCCGGTCACAGTCTGGGTTCCGAGAGCCTGGCGAAGATCATGACGGTCGAACCTCTGCACCACCTTTTCCTGCACCAAGCGATTAAGCGCTCCGATATCCGTCACCATGCCGGTCACAGAATCAATGGCTCCATGAATCGTCACGAAACAGTCCCACTCAGGGCCTGGCATGCCATCCTGCATCGCCGTGAACGAGTAGCGGCGGGTGACGCTGGCAACGTCGAGCCCAGACGCTGCCGTCACATCCGCATAGAGATCCTCATCCTCGTACAGCCGAATCGCGTGGAGCCTACCGATCGATTTTTGCGTATCCAGCTTGGTCCAGAGGACACGTGCAAGATTTTCCGACGTGGGAATCAGGCTCTCGAAGTAAGGTGTATCCAAATTCAAATTCTTATGATCAAATTCTTCAAGCACATGGAGCAAGATTCGCTTCAAATCGAAGAGATTCACAACCATGCCTGTTTTCGGATCCACCTCGCCTGCAACGGTCACCTCCACCATGTAGTTATGTCCATGCGCCGGCGGGTTATAGCAAAGCCCGAATACTGCACGATTTTTGGCCTCATCCCATTCAGTCTTGATATAGCGATGGCCGGCCGCAAACTCGATACGTTTCGTCAGTAAGACAGATGCCATACTACCTCAGATCTTGAAGCCACTCTTCACGCATGCTCCCGGGAACGGGTGCCTCGGCGTGGTATTCGCCATGATGCACTGTCAGCATAACTGGTTGGCGCAAGTCGGCAAACGCAGTTTTCATCGACGCAGTCGGCCGGAATCGGACGAAATGCACCGCGCTGATTTTCGTTTCATGGCTATGGCCCCCCTCGAACAGTGCGAAGGCCTGCTCGGTCCCGGCATGGATCGCGACAGTGTCTCCGTGATCGAGCCCCATGAACATATCGAGCCATTCTTTCATCCGGTCCTGATCCGTAATCTCAATCAATAAGGTGGCGCTCAGCTCACCGGACCCAGGCATGAGGTCATTATAAACGTCCAATTCTTCCTGAACTTTGTGCGGATCGAGGATGCGTTCGACTCGGATCATTTCCTGGGTTTGAAACCGCAATGTCTCACGATTTTCAAACACGAGCGTGACGAGCGGCCCAATGGAAATCCGACGCCGCTGCTTGAGCGCGATGATCTGAGAACGAAACTGCTCCCGCTGCCGTTCATACTCTGCCGCGGGCAAGAGATCTTGCGGAGTCAACAGGTTCATGGCCGCAATCCATAGGCGTCGCGCACGATTTGAATCGGATGCTTCGTCCGCTTGCCTCCGCCAGGTGCCATGGCACCGGCTTGGTCC
>DATDFW010000359.1:0-3843 GCA_036522375.1 Nitrospiraceae bacterium | reverse complement strand
AAAGAATCCCGCCAGGTGGACCACGTCAGGCGAAAGTTGAAATTGCTCTCGCACGGCCTTCCAGTCGTCAAGCTTCAGAGGCAATGGGTTGGCGACGGCAGTGGAAATAGGGGTCTCAACAGCCAGCAGCGCCGCACCGATGGCCAAGCCGCTGCGAACAAGAAAGCCTCGTCGGTTGATCGTATCCATAAAGAATATGCCTATACTCGTCACTCTACTGGGATGACCAAATGGTGAGCAAGAGGGATGATGTCGGGAGCATTCTCTTCAGGGCTGCTCAAAACAGCTTTCTGGCGAGGCCGCAGGGGCGGGGCGACTGAGGCGTAACTTTTTCACCCGCCCGACCCCGAGCTGTCGGAACAGCTCTTTCCCATGTGCGGTACGTCGCAGGGAGGCACGCGACTGAGAACGATGCTGGGGGCCTTTTTCAGCAGCCGATTAGTAGGTGTCGGTTGGGGGGCACGTACACACAAGATGGCGGTCGCCATAGGCTTCGTCTATACGGCTCACGCTGGGCCAAAATTTATGGTCGCGTACCCAGGGAGCAGGAAAGGTAGCCTGTTCGCGGCCATAGGGTCGATTCCATTCGTTGGCTGTCACTGCTTGCGCCGTATGGGGTGCGTTTTTCAATAGGTTATTTGTGCGGGGCTGGCGTCCCTCTGCAATGTCTTGTATCTCCGCGTGAATCAAGATCATTGCCTTGCAGAACCGATCTAATTCTGCCTTCGATTCGCTCTCCGTCGGTTCGATCATGAGGGTTCCAGCGACTGGGAACGAGACTGTCGGAGCGTGAAAACCATAATCCATCAGTCGCTTTGCCACATCCATCGCTTCAATTCCCGCACGCTCCTTGAACTGACGAAGATCGAGAATGAACTCGTGCGCGACGAGCCCGGACGGTCCCGTATAGAGAATGGGATAGTACTTTTCCAGTCGTTTGGCCATGTAATTGGCGCTCAAGATCGCGACCTGCGTAGCCTTGGTCATTCCGTCTCGACCCATGAGGGCAATGTAGACCAAGGAAATCGTGACGATACTGGGGCTTCCGTAAGGCGCCGCCGAGACAGGTCCGATGGAATCTTGTCCGCCCAATTGCATGACCGGATGACCGGGAAGGAACGGTGCCAGATGCCGCGCTGCACAGATTGGTCCCATTCCTGGCCCCCCTCCACCATGGGGGATACAGAATGTTTTGTGCAGATTCAGGTGGCAGACGTCCGCGCCGATATCCCCGGGTCTACAGAGCCCTACCTGTGCGTTCATGTTGGCTCCGTCCATATAGACTTGTCCGCCATGTGTATGGACGATCTGACAGATGCGTCGTACGTCAGCTTCGAAGACGCCGTGCGTCGAAGGATAGGTCAACATGAGTGAGGAGAGCCGATCGCGGTGTTGCGCGGCCTTGGTCTCAAGATCAGCGACATCCACATTGCCCTGCGGATCGCAGTCGACCGTCACGACGGTCATGCCCACCATCGCCGCACTGGCTGGATTCGTGCCGTGTGCGGACAAAGGAATCAAACAGACATCTCGATGCTCTTCACCCTGGCTTCGGTGGAACGCCCGGATTAACATCAGCCCCGTATACTCGCCTTGAGAGCCTGCGTTCGGTTGCAAGGACACGGCGGAAAGTCCGGTAATCTCGGCAAGCCAGGACTCCAGTTGATGGAACAACTCTTGATACCCTTTCGTTTGCTCAGCCGGGGCAAAGGGATGTAGGCGTGAGAACTCAGGCCAGGTGACCGGCAGCATCTCGGCCGTCGCGTTGAGTTTCATGGTGCAGGACCCCAACGGAATCATCGAATGGACGAGCGAAAGATCCCTCGACTCGAGACGGTGGATATATCGTAGCATCTCATGCTCGGCGTGATTGCGATTGAACACTTCGTGGGCCAGGTACGTGCTCGTGCGGGCGAGATTCGTCGGAAAATTTGTCGTGACGCGTCCGCTCAAGTCCCTCATCTGAAAAGGCAGCCGGTCATGGGCGATAAAAATTTCCATCAGGCGACGAATTTCATCTTCTGTGCTGACCTCATCCAGTGCAATCCCAATGGAGTGGTCCTCATATCGGCGAAGATTGATGCCGGCTTCGTTAGCCCTAAACAAAATGGACTCGGACTGCATCTTCGTCAGACGAACCCGAATCGTATCGAAGTAGGCCTCCGTTGCGATCTCGAATCCGAGCTCCCGCAATCCTGCTGCCAGCACTACCGTTAAGCCATGTACACGCTCGGCAATCCGTCGCAAACCCTCCGGTCCGTGGTAGACCGCATACATACTCGCCATGATGGCTAAGAGTACCTGCGCTGTACAAATGTTGCTTGTCGCCTTCTCGCGTCGGATGTGTTGTTCACGGGTTTGTAGGGAAAGTCGGTAGGCCGTCTTCCCCATCACATCTTTGGATACCCCTGCGATGCGTCCTGGAATCTGCCGTTTAAATGCCTCAGCGGCCGAAAGAAACGCGGCATGGGGACCGCCAAATCCGAGTGGGACTCCAAATCTCTGGCTGGAGCCCACGGCGATATCGGCTCCAAATTCTCCTGGTGGGCGCAAGAGGGTCAAGGCCAGCAGATCGGTGGCAACCACCACAAGCACTCCGGCTGCGTGGGCTTGTGCCACCAATGTGCGGTAATCCCCAACATAGCCGTCGGTGGCCGGATATTGGAGCAGAATACCGGCCAGCCGAGGGTTGGAAAAATCGATGGTCTGAGTTTGTCCCACGCGTAATGTCATGCCGATCGGTTTAGCCCGCGTCTGCATCACAGCAAGAGTTTGAGGGTGACAGTCCTGCGAGGCGAAGAATTCAGTCCGTTCGAAACCGGACGAACGGGAGATGGCGAGGCACATCGCCATCGCTTCTGCCGCCGCAGTGGCTTCATCCAGTAATGAGGCATTGGCGAGAGGTAAGCCCGTGAGGTCGGTGACTACGGTTTGAAAATTCACAAGCGCTTCCAAGCGGCCCTGCGCAATCTCAGCCTGATATGGTGTGTATTGGGTATACCAGGACGGATTTTCAAAAATATTGCGTTGAATGACACCGGGCGTGATGCAGTCGTAATAGCCCATGCCGATCAATGAACGATAGACCTTGTTTTCTGCAGCGATGGAGCGGATCTCTTGAAGGACGGCTTGTTCTCCGCGATGAAGAGGCAGGTCCAATTCCTTCCGCAATCGAATATCTGCAGGAACGGTTGCTTCGCTCAGCTCCTCCAGCGAGTGCAAACCGAGCGTCGTGAGCATCTCGCGAGTCTCAACATCGGTGGGACCGAGATGGCGATGGATAAACGTATCGGTCGGGCTCGAAAAGTCCGGTGTGGTCATGGCGTTTGTCTTGTCCTTCGGATATGTGTCGTCGGTCGAGAGTTGGGTTTGATGGACTGGCTGACTCACTTGTGTGTGACAGAATATCACGCTCACCCTCTCTTCTCCAAGGCCTGAGAGAAAGTTTCTGGACTTGCCTTCGTACGAAGAGTCACGTATGAGTGCGGGTAATCCAGTGGGAGCTTCCTGCGCTATGTGAGGTCACAACACATTTAGCCAGGTATCGGGCAGGCTGTGAAACTACACGACATTCTTATCATCGGAGCCGGTCTGGCAGGGATGAGGGCGGCAGTCGCTGCACCGCCGGATCTCGATGTCGCTATCATATCCAAGGTTCATCCGGTTCGCAGCCATTCTGTCGCTGCACAAGGGGGAATCAACGCGGCGTTAGGAGAGCACGATTCCTGGGAAGCGCATGCCTTCGACACAACGAAGGGCGGACTCTATCTCGGCGACCAGGACGCGATTGAGGTCATGTGCCGGGAAGCGCCGGACGACATTCTCGAATTGGAACGTCAGATC
>DATDFW010000358.1:0-2983 GCA_036522375.1 Nitrospiraceae bacterium | reverse complement strand
CAATGGGGCACCATGCAACAGTGGCAAGGGACGTCCGTTCATGTCATAGGCCAGTATCGTATCCGGATGAATCGCCTTCTCGAGTGGAATACTTCTCACGAACAGCGGCACAGAACCCGCGACAGGACGATCAGCTCCTCTGAACTGCACATGGCGCGCCTCGGCGTGAACCCCGGCCTTCGCCAGCACATCGTGTAGCCGCACCCCAGTCCATTGCGCATTACCAACCGCTCCCCGGTCCCACTGAACACCGGGTACCTTGGGCCGATGAAATGCGCGACCGTTGCCGCTGCATTGGATCACCGCCGTCACGGTCACGGCTTCCATCTGTCGCAAATCTTTCAGCATAAACTCGTGCGACCCTTCAACCAGGCCACCCACACGGAGTTTCCAATTAGCCTCGGAAACAGCCTCGGACGGAGGCGGACCGAAGTGGCTGCGGACAAAAAAACGGGAATTCGGCGTGAAATAAGAGACGAACTCTCGCACTGGAGTCTCAGCATCTAATGGTCGCACCACGCGCACAATAAGGCCCTCTGTCTCCTTCTGCGAGACAGCAACCTCCTCAGCCTCTACGCGTATACCTGCGCCCAGCATAAGTGTTACACCCAATCCCTGGATGAGTTTTCCCAGCAAGGTCCGCCTTGACAGAGAGGGGGGTACCGCTTCTTCTTTCACGATGGCTTTTCTCCACGGTGATGGGGATTGAGCTCGATCGCCACCTCGGCTGGCACCATGATAGATTGATGCACGGTACAGCCATACGCCACTTTAAGTAGTCGCTCACTGTGTTCGGAGGTAACGCGATGTGGCAAGTGAATCGCCAAGATGACCCGGCCCACCCGATGCGGCTGTTCCGCCATCGTCCATTCCGCCTCGACGCTCAGCCCCTTGGTCGAGATCTGATGGCGGTCGCAGTAGCGACCCACAAAATACCCCACACAACTGGAGAGTGAGCCGACGAAGAGTACAACGGGACTCATACCGCCATCCTGCCCCCCGTCCTCGATCGGCTGATCAGTCACCACTCGGTGAGCACCGCTGGTAATATCATAGCGAGTCCCACCATGGTATGTGGCTGTGAGTTTCACGCTGCCCTTTTCACGGAAACCCCTTGTGCATTGTCACGCACCATACGCGCCTTGCATCTTGTCAACGGTCTTCCTTCCCCGCTGTCGGATGCCATGTGCCATCAGCGCACTGTTTCAATACGGTGCGTCCGCGGGCTTACCACCTTTCGGCCAATCATGGATTTTTTCCAGAAAGTCCGGACGAGGCTGGCTGTTGACATACGCAGCCACATCGTAGGCATCATCATCAGACAGGCTCCAACCCCGGGCACGCGGCATATTCGATTTGATAAAAGCCGCAGCCACACTCACCCGCGCCATGCCTGCGGCAATATTGTAGGATTGCGGGCCCCAAACCGGAGGCGCAGCCATCGTCCCTAGACCATCGGAGCCATGGCAGAACGCACATTTGCTCGCAAACACATTCTTGCCATTGCCTGGATCGAGAGCCTTCCGTGAGTCAATGCGCTGGAGACCCCGCCAGGGCAATATGGCGCCATGCGGTACCCCGTGCGAGAGCCATGTGATATAGGCCACGATGGCCTGCAGCTTGGAGCTATCTGCCGGAAGCGCACGCCCATTAAGGCTCCGCTCGAAACACTCGTTGACACGATCGGCAAGCGTACGCACCCTCGCGGTGCGGGTGCGATACTCTGGGTAGACTGCGGCAAGCCCGACGAATGAGACGGCGTTCGGATTCAGCCCAGCATCGAGATGACAGTTGGTGCAGTTGAGGCGATTACCGACGTAGGGCCTGCCATACTCCTGCGTGTTGACGACCATCTGGTAACCAAGTCGGATCTCTTCACCCAGTTGACTGCCTGGAATGGTTTCTGGGGAGGGAGGAACGAATTCTATCGCGGCGCTGCCGTTTTGAGCCTCACGAGCTTCCTCGCTCTTGACCCGAGCATTCTCGCCTGAACAGCTGAGTAGCATGGATATCACAAGCAGAGCCGACAAGCGCCGCGTCTTCATACCCAGTTCCCTTGTGCCAGGACTGTGCCAATCAGGCGGACAACTTTCCTGTCGTCTTGTCTTTCAAATCATGCAATTAGGTTTAGTTCCGGATCATACTGGAGCTAAAAGCTACAGAACCGACATCGTCATTGTTGCGGGATGCCACAGGAGCAGATTCAGACCAAAGCGAGAGAATCAATCGAACGCCAGCTCGCTGGGCCTCACCTCAGCTCCAGCTTATGGGGTTTGCTGCGGACTCCGCATGTCACGGTTTCAGATCGTTGGGCTGCGCAATGACAATCTGACACACGAGACGACCTTAGTTCGCGGGCTCAGGAGGGGAAACACTGCCGCTGGACGACTCGGTTGATCTCGACTGATCCTTCAACTCGCACTCTTCGCTGTACAACTCGACCCGGTTCCGACCCCTGCGCTTGGCGTGATACATGGCTTGATCCGCACGTGTAATGAATGTTTCGATCTGGTCGATGTCTGGAGAGAGCATCACGACTCCGATGCTGACCGTCACCGCAGTGACATGACGTTCCCACGCGAATTCATCTCGTGCAATGTTCAGCCTGATGCGCTCGGCAATCTGCAGGGCGCCGGCTTGATCGCACTCCACCAAACCGATCACAAACTCCTCACCCCCGTAACGGCCGATGATGTCGGGTGGACGGATCAATCCCCTGGCTACATGTACCACGTGGAACAGCACCTGATCGCCGAATGCATGCCCATGCCGATCATTGATCTCTTTGAAGTGGTCCACATCGAGAAACAGCAGCGCCAATGAACGCCGGTAGCGCCGACTCCGTTGAAACTCCAGACCCAGCGCCTCCATCAGTGCGCGCCGGTTCTTCACGGAGGTGAGAGAATCCTGCAGGGCTAAATCTTCAAGTTGCCGATGAGCGTCCGTCAGCTGACACAAGCTGTCTTGCTGACGCTGCACTGTC
>DATDFW010000357.1:0-4477 GCA_036522375.1 Nitrospiraceae bacterium | reverse complement strand
GGTGATGGGCCGGGTCTTGTGGATGTCACTCTTAGCTCCGCTGCTCAGGCGGAACACGACGAGGGCTGTGATGGCAAAGAAGATAATCACTCCGAGGGTGACAATCGGATGTTGTTTTAAGGGGTTCATCGCGCTGGTCTTCCCGGCGTCTGACAGTCCGCTGGCATCTTGATCAGTCCGGTGAGGAACAGGTCGACGTAGGTCGCCACTATGTGCTCGTGGGATTGGTGCATCGGGACGCTGAATATCTCATGGAGCAGCCGATGATGGGCGATCATGCCGATAAAGGCGCGGGCTGCCAGGAGGGGATCGACAGGCCGAAACGCACCGTCTTCAATTCTTGTACGAATGTATGACGCGAGGTGGTCATAGAACACTTTGTGGTGTTTGCCGAAGAACATTTCGGATAGTTCGTGCCCTTCCAGTGCGCTGAACAACAGGAGTCGCAAGAGTGTCGAATCGACACCGGGACGAATGCGATAGCTCGCGATCAATGTAAATACTCGATGGTCGTTGCGTTTCTTGGCCGCTGCTTCCACCGGTTCAAGCAGCTCGTTAACGGTGACTTTTTCTGCGAGGATTGCGCTGTAGAGCGTGCGTTTTGTCGGAAAGTATTTGAAGACCAAGGCTTCGCTCACGCCTGCCGCTTTGGCAATTTCTTTCGTGGTGGTGCCGTTGAACCCTTTCGCGGCGAAGAGAGAAGCCGCGGCCAAAATGAGGCTGGCCTGACGATCGCGTGCAGATGTCCGTTGCCCATTTCCGTTCGTCGTCTGTTTTGCCGGTTTCTTCATAGTAAGTAAGTGCTCACTCACCGAATCCTAGCACGTGCTATTGTAGGCGGCAAGCATTGGAGAGGAACAATATATGAGCTGTGTCAGACAGGGCTTCTGAGACGAGTCCACGACGAAGACCATGCGGCTAGATTAACAATCATGAGCCGCAACCAATTGTGTCTGGCTTCTGCTGTCAGGGACTGGGCGAAGCTATCATAACTGGAGCTGAAGGGAGGTTATAAACCGAGCGGAGATCCGCCGAGCCGTCCTGGGGGTCAGGGGTCTGAACTGGGTTGACGCGTCTTCGGCGGTCCGTTGTCGCCCCATCATTGGTCCTTCGTGCAACGGAGGACGGTCTAATTGGCATGCCCACAATTTACGTACAAGAAGTGACGGAGCCGGTTCTGTTCACGCAGGTTCATGCTGAGAATTTCGACTCCAAACCGATGTCCGGAAGTCCAAGCCACCCTCGCTTCCATCACGAACAATGGGTCTTTTCCATCTGGGAGATAAAGGAAAATCGTAAGTTGCACCCGCGGCGGAATCAGGGTGTTGCCGCGAATTCCTAATCCATGATGAGAAAGATCTGTGACCATGCCGTCGCCCATAATGATCTCGCCAGAAGGGTCTTGGGCTGAGTACATTAATCCGAACTCTACTGGAGGCCGAGGGGCTTGCCTCCGATTGACCGTTTTCATCACCGACTGACGTCCGTTTCCAGATACGACCCGTGCTCGTTTCATGAGAACACCTCCCTGTTTCTGCTGTGGTCTTGGATGCCCCAATGTCACGCAAAATCGGAATCCCGAAACCTAGGCGACCTGGCTCTGAGCCATGCACAGTGGTTCCTCCGCTCCCGGAAGGTCGACAAAGAAGAGGGCCATGTCCATACCACGTGTGACCGATCGATTTATTTTCATGAATGCCGATCCCGCCGGGTGAAGGTTGGTGGCGACGCTGTCAGCGAGCAGCATCTGGCCGGTACTCATGCCTGGATAAAGCCATGAGAACAATACCGGAGTGCGGTTATCATACCGACAATCGAGGTGAGCGAAGAGTTCAGTGACAGGAGCGCCGGGATTCGCGGTGTGAGCACTCATATTGACCTCAAGGCGGTGCTCGAATCTTAGACGATGCGGAATGCCGTTCGTCGATCGTCTAAGGAGGACGCACTGATATTTTTAAAAATCACCCCCTGCAACCGTTTCCGTTCTTCTGCTGAGAGCTTTGGAAACCTGACGGCAAATGAATCTTTGGCGATCCAGGAGACGAGGGCGTCGGTGAGGCGCAAGGGGGCTTGGCCATCTTCAAAGTCGAAGAGCAGCGTGAGGCGGCTACCCAATGAGATCGTAGCCGTGCCCAATATTTTACAGCCGGTTTTGGAGAGATCTTTGAGGGTTCCCTCTCCTCTGACGATTCGTGCGCCTTCTTCTCCGGAGTAGGTGATTCGGTAGCGAATCGGCACTCGTTCGGCATAGCGCCGGTCCAACAGTGAATGTGCTTTCTGATTGTTGAGTTTCAGAATAGGGTTCCCCAGCTTCATCGGTTCCTCCTCACCAGTTCCATTGCAGTTCCTCTATTTTCTTTCTGCGACAGCCTGAGAATACCGCATTCACGAATTTCGACCATCCCTCAGGAGGGGGGATTCATGTCCCACCTGAAGGGGGGAGTTTGGCGCTGAGCCCCAATTGGCAAGAGATCCCTGGTATGGGCCGTAGTGACACGCGAGACTGGCGGAAAATTAAGACTGGTGGAATTAGGGCTGGGCGCGTCGAGCCTGTCGCGCCCGTCAGTCACCGGCGGGATTTTTAGCATCCTTCTAAATGTTTTGGAAAAGCTAGGCGAGAGATGGAGTGGGACCGTCAAAACCCGGTGGCTGAATTTGTTTCGGTGATTTTTCGCCGGAGTTCTTGGCTCTCGAAAAAGATAATGCCGCGATCGGTCCCAGTCTCGTAGCGGAGAGTCACATCGGTCTCAAAGCCGGTCCAGCTATAGAATTTGACTGGCCCGGCGGCGATCTGTCCCGGTGTGCGATCGAGCGAGCCATAAAGGGATTCGAGATAGGTGAGAATCTGATCGTGAGTCGCTTTGCCTTGGTATCGGACGGTGACACGAGCGAATTTGCCGTCAGATGTCACAAATCGCAAAGAGTCAACCTTTACCGGGCCCAGCGAAGGAGGCTCGGTCTTCAGTTCATAGGTTTGAGACGGGCCGGTATCCTCAATTTTCTTGAACGTGTCGGTTTCCGAGAACATCGCGCCCCAAGGAATTCCCTCGAACCCGTTCGGATCGTTCTGCATCGGCACAGCGAAGGTCAGGGTGCTCAGCGGGACGATCGAGATGAAAAGGCAGAGGATGGAGGCGCGTCGGATCCAAAGGATTATGTAGGGAGGGCAAGACATGTTACTCCGCGGAATCAGTGATATGGTCGTTGAACCGGGGAGCCAGCGATCGACTATCGATAAAAATAAATCCTCGCTCCGTATTCGCATGATAGGTTAAGTTAATCTCGGTATTGGTCCCGCGCCAATTGTACTGTTGAGTCAGGCCCCGCATAATCTGCCCGGGAGCGCGCTCAAGAGAACCGAACTGTTGTTCCAGGTGGGCGAGGATTTCTCTATGCCGCTCGTCGCCCTGATAGCGAATGGTCACACGGGCGAATTGTTCATCGACCGACAAGAAGCGGAGGCTCTCGACCGGGATCCCGTCAAACTGGGGCTGACTATCCTTCAGTTGATATTCGTTGACATGGGGTCCTGCCCTTGCGACTTCTAAGTCCGGCCTCGTCGTCAGGGTGGCACCCCAGAGCAGGCTCTGAAAACCATTCGGATCGTTCACCATTGGCACTGCATGAGCGAGAACGGGGCAGCTTATACACAACAAGAATCCCAGTAGCGCGACGTATTGGTGCGTGTAATTTTTCTGGCGTCCGATCATAATTGCGACGCTATCATGGCCGATCACATGGCGCAACTCCCTCAGTTTTGTTGAGAATGTCTTGAGGCATAGCTTATAATGTGCGGGTTTTCTCAGATTTGTGGCGAGGAACCGACACGATGATTGAAAGCGACGCCTTCGTCCAAGCATTACAGGATATCGGCGTAGATTTCTTTACGGGGGTTCCAGATTCGATCCTGGGCGGCATTATTGCGGAGCTGATGCAGCGCCAGCTCTACACTCCTGCCGTGCGGGAAGATGAAGCGGTCGCCATGGCCGCAGGGGCTTACATGTCCGGCAAAGTCCCTGCTGTGCTCATGCAGAATTCCGGACTCGGCACGTCCCTCAACGCCCTCATTTCGCTGAACATGATTTATCGTCAGCCCTGCGTTCTCATTGTATCTTGGCGGGGCTATCAAGGCAAAGATGCGCCGGAGCATCTGGTCATGGGCGAAGTGATGCCACAGTTTCTCGACACGATGAAGATCCCCCATCGAACCCTATCGGAAAAGACAGCGATCGACGACCTGAAATGGTTGGCTGAAACGTTCATGAAGCAACGCATCCCCGTCGCCCTCTTGATGACGAAAGGTGTCGTGAGAGGATTGCACCCATGAGGCCGGAGCAAGGAGCGATGCAGAGCCGGGCCATGGCCATGGCGGCGTTATTGGAGCTACTCAGTGATCAGCCGGTGATTATTTGCAACGGGTTTCCTTCGCGTGAGGCCTACAAAATCGCCGATCGTCCGACTCATTTCTATATGATCG
>DATDFW010000356.1:0-5099 GCA_036522375.1 Nitrospiraceae bacterium | reverse complement strand
TTGGCGGCGAGGTCTTCACAAATCAACTGAGAGAAACGTGTCTTAGAGTGGAGTCACCAAGATCTTCGTCGAATGTTGAGGCGATGCTGCTGCAGATTAGTCAATAACCGGCGGTATGGCACCCAACGGCATAGCGAGCGGATTACCATCATTCTGAATCGGGAGAACGCGCTTCTGTAATTCTTGGATGTAGTGGGCAACCACCTTGCGCTCCTTCTCAGTCAGTGCCCAATCGTTTCGCTGCGCACTTCCAAGAATGTCGTCGCAGACGTGCTTAAATTCACTAATCTCTGGTCGCATTTTCGTCTCCTGTGCCGCAATCTATCAGTGAGGGTCGAACAGAAGAAACTGGTGAAAGCCCTAGCCCCGTTTCAATAACGCTCAGTGTGTAGGGACTTGCGGGGCTGTTGTGCGTCCTAAAACTTCTTGGTCACTGCTTCACTATAAGAAGCGCAATCAAGAGTAGGCGAGTGGGCATATTCGAGGCAATCTTATAAGTTTGTTCTGTCAGTGACATCGCGTCATAGAGGTGGGAGCTGCGAAGAAGCGCTTTACAGTATCCTCCAGCAGACGCGAGGAGGAATCTTTTACGAGGAACTCGCTCACTCCAAGCGCACGCACCTGCCTCTCCGTCTGAGGACTCCTGTCTCCAGTCAGTACAATCACCGGCTGTTTACGATCCACCTTGCGGATCTGTTTCAAGACTTCGATCCCATCCATCTCCGGCATTTTTAAATCAAGCAGAATGATATCTGGATGTTCTCGACGATAAAGCTCAAGGCCACTCCATCCATTGTCTGCGAGAGATACGTCATAACCAAGACGCTTGAGTACCATGTCAGTGAAGGTTCGGAAATCTGGCTCATCATCAATTATCAGAATCTTTGCCAAGGTATCCCTCGTGGAATAAATGAAGTGCTGGTGCCTTAGCTAGTCCGAGCGCAAATATCTTCGCCTGCGATCATGCCCAGGAACGCGCCGTATCGCAAGCTAGCGAAGTTGCTTTGGTTTTCGGTTTTCCTTTCACTCATTGGGCAGTCGCCTGACGTATGGGCATCGCATCCCTAGTTGTTCGCCATGTCTGGCCAGGCGTTGAGCTTGAATAGGTAAACTGCGAGCCGAGGGAGATTTGATAGGTCGAGTAACCAAGTCGACGAAGGAACACGCGACCGTCCCTCGACATCCGGTCAACGGCGACGAATACTTCTCCCCACCTAAAATTGGGAAGGTCCGTGACGACATCGTCAAAGCAGCATGAGCCGCGTTGCAACTTTTCAATAATCGCGGCTTCAATGGGTAGCATGACGGTAGCCCTTCGGTTGAAGTGAGGTGCGTGGGGGTGCCTGCATATTGGCAGCAATCTGCCGAGTGTGACCTAGGAAAGACCCTAGTTTGGTCCAAAACTCTTAAGCTTTCTCCCGGTTCGATGTGCTGAGTGTCGGGCACTCGTGATGAAAGAAGCCTGTCCGGGCTGAGGATGGAAGCGGCAGTAGGCTGGTATACCTGTCTGGGTGCAGAGACTATCAATCACGACCACATGAACTTGATCCATATGTTCAATGTCGCACGAAGTCCACAATTTCGCCTCGTGACAGAAAATCAGGCTGCGCATGTGCCAAAGCCGAATCCGCAAAACGAACGGGATCGAATTGCGACTCCTGAAGAATGGGCGCGGCTAGAACGTGTTTTCGCTCCGCATCTCAGACAGCGGTCTCCTATGATGTGGGGCCATGAAAAGGACAGTTGCTGAACTTAGAATGGTCAGACTTGGACATGCGCCGGAAGGAGTTCACATTGTGTCGAACTAAGAATGGCGAGGGTCGTGTCGTGCCCATGACACCTTCGCTCTACCAAGTACTCGTGGAGCTCCGGCAGGAACGACGGGTAGACACGAATCGTGTGTTCCTATCATAAGGAGAAGGCAATTCATAGAATAGGTGCCGGATTCATAGGTGCCGGATTCAAGGCCGTCGTGCTGGAGTGAGTAACCGATGATCTTCAGCTAAAAGATCATCGGTCATACGTCGGACCTGATGAATCGGGCGGTGTAGTACGATTGAGCCGGAAGACCTCCACAAGGCGGCGGCACAGCTCCATACCTACAGGGCTAACAGGATAATAATACCTGACGTTTTAAACTCTGTGTGCTAAACTGTAACCGCTTGTAAGTATACCGAGAGCGGGCGTAGCTCAGGGGTAGAGTCCTTGCTTCCCAAGCAAGTTGTCGTGGGTTCAAATCCCATCGCCCGCTCCAATACTTTCCGTCTCCATGCGTATCCCTCTCTTCTGACTCTCTTTCCTGTTAGTTAGAGCTCACAAAACGGAACTATGCCAACTCTTGCTGTTCGGAATATTCACACACAAACTTTCAGTGCCGCAGGGGCCTTTTCTGCCTCCATCGTTCGGAGACATTTTCCTCTGGATGGTTGTTGATTCAGGTGCGTTGTTTCCTAGCTACCGTCTTAAAACTAGGGGGTTTTCTAGGTCCGAAAGGTGTGCGGGAAGCGTACAGGTGTACATGGACCTACATCTCACTGAATGATGTTGCATTGCAACAATTGCTCAATGCCTGTGCTCGGTCTGGCAGAAAAATTCGAGTGCTCGTGCGGCCCAAAGACGACATATGTCGAAACTGATTGAAGCCGGAGTGACTCTCAGCATATTACAAAGTTTCCATTCGTTGGATTGCTTTTAAGGTTTTCCGTCGTTAGCCTTTGTCGACTCACTCAGGCATAAGTACTCCCTGGTTCCAAGAGGTTCTGTCGAATTTGCCAATACCAATGACGGGGCGTAGTATGCGTGTTTCAATCTGGTTGGTGATCATGTTCCTAGCTGGCTGTGCGCAGCCAGGGACAACATATCTCGTCAAGGATGGCGTCAGCCGGCAACAAGTGGAATCGGATCAGGCCGAGTGTGATCAGGCTTCGACGGTGGGTGGTTATGCCGGAAAGTCCGATGAAGAGTTCGTGCATTGCATGAAGATCAGGGGATATAGGGAAACCACGTCGAAGGAATTTAACGAACCCAACTCTATTCCCACATGGAGCGGATTGGCGCGTCCTTTGTCCCGATGACATTGAGGTCACCCTTCTGCTCTGTTCAAACCTTTTCCACATGCGCTGTTTTATGAAACAGGCATACAACATTTTTGAACAGATCCACTAATCCTCGACTCACTTCCTTTTAATTCCGCAACCGTCAGATGCCATGCGCTCCCCCTTGCGCCTTCCTTTGCTACCCTTCTAGAATGGGGCTTCCCCGCGAGGCTCATGTGCTCGTCTTGATTCGCGGCTTGTTCACATTCAGTGTACTCTGACCTACAAAGCGGAGCCATTCTGCAGCCAAGGTCCCATGTGGAACCAATCCTGTCATTGGCATTTCGAGAAGTAATCGAACGATGGAGCATCCCTCTTCTTCCTGATCGTGAAATAATGCATCTGCATGGGCAATAGATGGAGAAGTTACGGAAAGGAGGCGTCGTGAGCCGATGGCATTTTGGTTTCTTGGTCATTGTGACATTTGTAGGAGGTCTTACAGGCGGGGCATTAAGCGAGTGGTGGTTGGCTCCTTCACCTGTCAAGGCGCAGAAGGTCAATGGGATAAATGCTGAGGAGTTTCTCCTGCTGGATACGACTGGAAAGGCACGAGCCGGATTAGGGCTGGATAAAAACGGGGAGGTTGGTCTCGTACTGATGAGTCGAGATGGGAATCGGAAACTAGCTCTCTCTCCGGATGATCGGCTTGCGGTGAAACTGTCCGATCAGAGTGGACGTGTTCTCTGGTCGGCGCCATAGAAGAGTGAACGAATTCTCATGAGGTACTAAGAGGTCGGGATTGTTTCGAATCCTGTGAAGTAGGAGGTTGCGCGAAAGCTCACTGGGCATGCCGAAGTTTGATCAGTCTGTACGTCTGCAACACAACGGGAGCAGACCATTCAGGGATGTTCAAAAAGTCTGTCCAGCAAGGCCGCAGCAAGCGAAGAGGTGAGGCGTACGCTTCGTATGGTGGGCCTCCTGAGCGTGGCGAGAACACGGCTTGGGAAAAGGCGCGTCCCTGGGCGCAGAGGCTGTCTCGGCCCGCCTCAGGGCGGGCGGGTGAAATATCCGCCTGGGTTGGACGGGTGAGAAAAAGTGACTTTTCAACATCCTGCTAGACGGCTTTTAGAACCTTGCCGCTACGAAGGCAGCGCGTGCAGACCCGAATGCGTTTCGGCTGACCATCGATCAGTGCACGGACCGGTTGAAGGTTGGGTTTGAAAATCCGTTTGGTCTTGTTATTGGCGTGACTGACGTTATGACCGGACTGGCGACGCTTGTTACAGAGATCGCATGTAAATGCCACGGGTGGACTCCTTCATCTAAGTCATTCGAATCGGTACATCATTGCGAACTTGAAAACGTACCACAGGGCTACTCGTCTTGACAAGCAGCGTCGGATAGGAATGCGAGGCCTGGGAAGGGTGAATGATGATGACGGCAATTGATTTACTCGGGTTCGCGGCGGGGACGTTCACTACCTGCGCCTTCTGGCCTCAGTTGCAGAAGACGTGGGTTACAAAATCTGCGGGTGATGTTTCGTTGGGCATGCTAGCCATATTTTCAACCGGGGTCTGCCTGTGGTTTCTGTATGGATTGGTCCTCCATGCGTGGCCGATCATTCTGACTAATTTCGTCACGTTGCTTCTGGTTGGGGCGATCTTAGTGCTCAAGATGCGCTATCGAAGTTAGCAGGATGCTGAAAAATCACGCCAGCGGCCTTCTCGCATCGTTCAGACCCTCAACATACCCAAAGGGTACGCTTCGGTCCTTCACTCGCTACGGCCTTGCCTGCGGAACCGCGCCTCTCGGCGCGCGGGGGCTGGGCGGGTGAGATATTTGGTCTTTTTGAGCATCCTGCAAGGCCGCATTTGCCTTCGTAGTGCGTTAGTGCTGTTGACCATGGCGGGACGGAGCAGAGGCTTGCGATTCCTTAGGTGCCAGTGCAGGGGAGACAATAGCAGGCACGCTAATATCAAAACTCGTATCACCCCCATCGTCAAACCGGTCTTTCCCCACGCTATAGATCTTCTGTTGCGTCGGACTCCACAACATCGGTAATCC
>DATDFW010000355.1:0-2335 GCA_036522375.1 Nitrospiraceae bacterium | reverse complement strand
GGGGAACCCGCGGTGCATATACCGCTTACCGATACTAATGATCGAATCGAATCTCCGTCTGGTCATCAGTATCGGTAAGCGGTATATGCACCGCGGGTTCCCCTTCTCCGATGTCATCGAAGAGGGCAATCTAGGGCTCATCAAGGCAGTCGAAAAATTCAATTATAAACGAGGATTTCGTTTCAGCACCTATGCCTCCTGGTGGATCCGTCAGTACATCGAACGGGCGATCATCAATCAGGGTAAGCTCGTACGGTTGCCTGTGCATGTGGTCGAACGGCTGAATCGTTATCTCAGTAAAACGGAGCAGCTTGTTCAGGAACTCGGGCGAGAACCGACTGCATCGGAAGTGGCGGCACGGATGAAGACAACGGACGAAACCGTATTGGATCTCAAGCAGGTCGTCCGTACGACCTGTTCGCTGGACAGTCCAATCAATGAGGGCGGAGACACATTCTTGCGCGACGTCATTGAAGACCCTTCGTGTGCCTCCCCTGCCGATACGGCCGAGGGGGTGATGCGTCGGACAGAGATGATGGAATGGGTGCAGGAGTTGCCAGAGAAGGAGCAAATCGTTATTATGTCGCGGTTTGGACTCGATGGGAGTGAGGCCAAGACGTTGGAAGAAATCGGCCGGGAAATGGGGTTGACCCGTGAGCGGGTCCGGCAGATTGAAATGGCCGCCTTGGCGCGATTGCGCCATACCATTGAACGAAGGACTATGACACAAGCCGACTTGCTCTGATCAATGACTGCAGCCAATTATCGCGCCCTCATTCGCGAAGTCCCAGACTTCCCCAAGCCCGGTATTCTTTTCTACGACATTACCACCCTCCTCAAAGACGCCAGCTCCTTGTCATCAATTGCCGATGAATTGACCGCCTACTATCAGGGACAGCAGATCGCCAAAGTTGTCGGTATTGAGTCACGGGGGTTCATATTCGGGGGGATGCTGGCGGACCGGTTGAACGCGGGTTTTGTTCCAGTCAGGAAGCCCGGTAAACTGCCAGCCGATAGTTTTGAGGTCAAATACAGCCTCGAGTACGGTTCGAACTCTCTTGCCATCCATCGTGATGCGATTGCGATGGGTGAACGCGTGCTGATCGTGGATGACTTGCTGGCCACAGGGGGCACAGCGGCCGCAACGGTGTCTCTCATTCGGCAGCTTGGAGGCGAGATCGCCGGACTCGATTTTCTCGTGGAACTCCGAAACCTTAAGGGTCGAGAGAAACTGGTCGGCCACTCCATCCATTCGACAATCCTCTATCCTTAACGGCCTTCAGCCTCTTTCTCACCACCCCTTGTCAAAGATCATAGCACCGTGCTATGAATGCCGAACTTTTTTGGGCTATTCGACGTTCACCCAGGAATAGGACTTGCCATGGGAACAAAAACCCCCGCCAAGAAGAAACCGGTGGCGAAGGCCAAGGTGCGGACAACGCTCGAAAAACCAACGGGCAAACCAAAGCGCACTCCAGTTGTGATCATCGAAAAACCTATCAGCATGGCCGTCTCTCCCCTCGCTGCCAAACCGAAGGAGTCGGCAAAGGAGCGCGAAGACAGGGAGCGCCGTCGGCAAGTCCTGCATCAGATGTTGATGCGAAAACGCCAAGAGATTATCAAAGAAATTGAAGGGAGCCTGGGACAATCCCTCATTGAAGATAAACAGCGGCGGCTTGAATCTGCACGAGATGTCGGCGATCAAGCCCTCATGGATCTCGATCGCGAGTTGGGCATCTCCTTGATGGAAATGCGCAATCGACGCCGACAGGCCATCGATGAAGCATTGACGAGACTCACCGAAGGCACCTATGGTATCTGCGCGGAGTGTGGTGTAGAGATCAGTGAGCGGAGACTGGAAGCCGTGCCGTTTGCAAAACTCTGCGTCGAGTGTCAGTCGAAAGAAGAACTGCTGGAAAGAATCGAACGAGAAGAAGATCGCGATTAGGCGTTCTTCCCCGCGATCGGCGCAGTCTCTCCATCACAGATATCGCATACATATCGTCAACTGGTTCGTATCCAATTCATTCACTGTATCAACTCTTCTCGTTGAGCATCGCTCACATCTGTGGCGACGATCGGAACACTCAATCGTAGTTGGAGCAGAGGTGATGAAGCCAACGAGTCCTCGAGCGGTCATTTTGGCGAGCGGAGGCCTGGATTCTACCGTCACGGCGGCGTTGGCCAAGCAGGAGGGATACGAGCTCTTCTTCCTCACGATTGCCTATGGGCAGCGCCATGCCGTGGAGGTAGAGCGGGCTCGGCAGGTCGCAGCCGCCCTGGGCGTCACAAATCACTTGGTGATGCCTCTGGATCTTCGCGCTATTGGCGGCTC
>DATDFW010000354.1:0-9942 GCA_036522375.1 Nitrospiraceae bacterium | reverse complement strand
AATCGCTTTAAGGCCTTCATCGAACAGCGGGGCCACGAGACTGGAGCCTGGCGAGGGAAGATCTGAGAATCTCTGCCGGTGCAAGGCCATCTGTGGGTTCCCTCGTTCCAGGGCTGCTCCACGAGGAAGGCCGTGCTAAAGGTCGGCAGTCAGAGAGAAGAGAGGGGATGAAGACCATGAGCCCTCTAAACAAGCGATCTGCTCGAAGCATACCTACGATGGATCGCGTTCGATGGCTCGAGAAGGTCCATGGCCCAGACACGACGTCACGCAGGGAGGGCATAATGGGAAAAGGTCTTATTTTGTGGTTATTAGGGGTGCCGGTTTCAGTGATTCTTCTTCTCTGGTTTTTAGGTTTTCTACATTGAGACACGGCGGGCACGGCCAATGGGCTTGATTCGGCGATAGAGCTCAACCCCTGTCCGCCCATTGGGGATTCGAGGGATCAGATAGTCAGGTGCGCATCGCTTGTTAGTCGCTCAATTTCAGGGGTTCTCCGGCATCAAGTGGACCAAAAGTCCTCTAGCTTGGTGGCGGCACTTCATGTGTTTAGTAACTCAGCCAGGGGTTGCAGTTCTTCCACATGCCGAGATATCACTTTCACGACGCAAAGGATGGGAATCGCGAGCAATAGCCCCGCTATTCCCCAGAGCCATCCCCAGAAGAGCAAAGAGATAAAGATCGCCAAGACATTCATTTTCGCAATTTGACCAGTCATCCAGGGAATGACAAACATGCTAATGAAGCCGGCGATTGCCAGCGAACTGCCCGATACCAGCAGCGCCATCCAAAAGGAATCAAATTGCATGAAGCCGGCCATGCCCGCCCCAACTGCAATAACTGCATGCCCTAAATACGGGACGACATTCAGGATCCCCGCAGCAATTGCCCATCCGCCAGCATTGTCCAACCCGATCCATCGAAACGCGACCCACGTCAGAATGGCCAGGAGTATGTTGGCCATCAAGAGCATAAACATGTAGTGCTGGATGGCCACATTAATGTCTTCCAAGATCTGCTCGGTGATTTTCTTGTCCGACATCGATGAACCGATCATTCGCACCACCTTATGTTTAAACATGTCACCAGTGAGTAAAAGAAAGAAGACCAATACCAGCACGATGACTGATTGGCTGATCAGTCCGACAATTCCCATGGAACCTTCTAACAAGAAGTCGCCCAACTTAAAGGTCGATTGATCAATGACGCTACGCTTCGCCGGTTGCTTCTGGTTCGAAGCAATATCCGCCGCTTCGCTCGTAGCTTTATCAATTTCATGGGCAGCGGCTTGCACTTTTTGCATGACATTGGGCTGGCCGTCTTGCAGGCTGCGGAGGATGAGGGACACCTTCGCGGCCCCTACGGGCAATTGATCAAAGATGGCCTGTATCTGACCACCCGCTGATACGGTCACAAATGCGCTGGCAGAGAGGACAACCAGCATGACGATACTGGTACCCGCCATGCGAGGGACCTTAACCCGTTCCAGCCATACGACGAGAGGATTGAGGGTATAGGCTATGAGGATGCCGAGCAACAGCGGTATGAAAAACTTCTCTGCCCACTGCAGAGCAAAGACAACGACGACAGTAGTCACTATGGCCAATGCCCATCCAGTCATGTCTATTGACATGCGGATGGCAGGGCGAGTGGCAGGCAACCAAAGACTGTTTCGGGAAGGAAACTCTTCGAGTGAACTTTCCGGCAGATGCTTCGGTTCAGGCGTCACATCTTTTACCCAGTTAAGCTCTCCTTTTGTCATTATCGCTGCACTTCATACTAGCAGTTCGTTCAATTAAACCCAGCTAGGGGATTCCCTTGCACTTCAGAAAGCCGCGCAGTATTGGTTTAAACCGAAGTATGTTGTCGCCCATTATTTTGCCTGAGCGATGTAATCTATGGCCCAACTCAAACTGATGGTCTAGCCAGCACGCATCGTCTCAGCAATATTCCTCCTTTTGCAGTATCCACGTTTCAGGATGCATCGGCGATTTTTATGGGTCTGGTCAAACGGCAGCCGTATCTCAGGCGACATAGGATCAGGAAAATTTGAACTCCCATATTTCATGCCACCTTGGTGCCATTCTTTCTTTGCGTACCGTACATTTACTTCGATAACTAGGGCAGGCCCCAGGATCTTTTTTGCAGGTACATGTATATAGTGTCTTTCCCTTTGTTCAAAAGTAAGAGCCTAATTGAAGGTACTCAATGGCCTCCCCAGAATGAAAGAGAGTGGACAAGATGAAAGGAACTTCTGCAGGCAGTCCTGCGATATTTTGAAGCCAACAGTAAGCGTGGCTCACGCTCTATATTCATTTCGATCTCGGTGGGGTCAGAGAAGATGGGCCTGCGTTAGGATACTTGGCAGTTAACAAACATATCGCAATTGAGGATGCCCTCGCGACGATCACCGCGTTAGGAACTGAGGAACTTAAAAGTTAAAAGTGGAGAGGCGAATGAAGAAAAGACGAACAGCCAAACGGAAAAAATCAGGTCGGCTGAAGCTGAAATGGTGGATACCGGCTATTATGAGTTTGATTATTATGGGCTCCATCCTAGAGAACAAAGACAAGCTGCCGCCCACCCCGAAAGCCTCGGCACAGATTGAATCTGATACAAAGAAAACCACTATCGACGGATGCAACGCGAAACTTCAGAAAGCAAAAGAACCTGACATAGACGACAATGGACAACCTGGGGACAGCCTTCTGGTCTCGGTTGATCCCACCTGCTTTCATGATGCCCATTGATACCAAGGGATCGGTGAAATTGTCTTTTAGTCAAGGGCAGCGGGGGGCCGGTATGTCGTTCGATCGATTCGTTGAGAAAACAGGAGGAACAACAGGGAAAGGAGTACTTCTATGCCGCGTTATGGAAAAGCCGCAAAAAAATCAGTCGGACGAGCTATGCATAAATCAAAAAAGGGAAGCTTAAAAAGCGGAAAGAGTAATAAGCGAGTCAAAAGCCGAAAACAAGCAATTGCCATTGGCCTTTCTGAAGCCAGACGCAAAGGAGACAAAGTGCCAGGCAAGTAGATTATGAGAAGTCCAAGTGAGGGTGCCAGGGAGCGTGATTTGTGATTTGCTCAGGCGATCCTGGTGCGAAGAAGCGCCACTCGTCGCGGCAAATTGAGTCGTACAGGCGGCCCCGAATCGCCCCCTCTCGGTGTTTTGGCTCACGTTCTTTAACTGGGGAGATACCTCTTGAGCCTATCATCGCCGCATGTACCAGGTTCATTTACTACAGTTTACATTCCTAGGTAATACGTGTGACGCATATGGCAAAGAACCCCACGAATACATTTCCCAACAGGGCTCCCTTCTGATGGACCTGTCTTAATGCCGGCCTGCCTAGGGGAGTTCCTAGCGGCTATCGCCAATGCTTTATTTATAATGTATTAAGGAGAACGCGGTGAAAGTTATCTTGGTCGGAAGGACAAATATTTAACCACTTCCATCACAAAGGGGGGCAACGATGTTGTTGTGCAAATTTTTCATCATAGTTGGATTGCTCGCTGTCGGGGCACTCTCGGTCGAGGCGGCAGATCTCGAAACAAAGTCGGTCGATAAGAATTGCTGGATCGAAGTATTCGATGACAGCAAATACGATGCCGATGACCCCCATGTCAAACTGCAGGGCCCGAAAGAGTATGCATCGTTGAAGAATCTGGATGGCAAGAATAAGAATTGGAACAATGACATCCAAAGTGTCATCGTCGGCTCAAACACAACGGTTCGGGTATATTCGAAGGAGGATTTCAAGGGTACGGAACTCGCATTATTGCCGGGCCAGCGCGTCCCAGATCTGTCCAAGCTAGATATGTCCAATGAAATCGAATCAATGAAGATCACATGTGGAGAATCTGAAGGCCAGAACCATCCATCCAGTAATCGCATGAGTGATCAGCAAAATGACGGAATCGGTGCGCAATCCAGTGGACGATCCGGTGAGTCCACGAGCTCGATGACGACCACCACGACGACAATCACTCCTGCTCCATAGAAACGAGAGGAGAATCTATCTCGGCAGGCATACTTAGAGCAATGATGTCTCCAACATTACAAACAATCAATCATCTCCCTCACGGATCCCTCACGGAAGACTTTTCACAACTGTCCAGAAGACTCGATGAAGCCAGGTTTGGTTCGCAGCGAGGGGCAGCTGGAAAGGATGATGGAGGTTAGTCTCAAAAATGGAAAATTGAGCGTGTGGTGGCGGAACAAAAAACGATCAGTCATGAAACTGATGGTCCCATGGTGCGGTCCGATCCCTAAGAGTCCTAAGTCGACACATGATCAATAAGTATTGTCACGCCCTTCATATTTGAGATCTTTGGCATCTTAGAGAATGGCTTCACATTCTTCGTTGGACAGGGCTGTTGTTTTGGCGAGCAAATCCCAAATCCAATCGCGCTGAACTCGATAAGACTCGATCGTCAGGTGGCCCGACGAATTCCACTGTGCGAGGCAAGCCATGGGACGGAAATTGGAAACGGCGCACATCTCCTTCGGCCTGGTAACCATACCGGTCGGCATCTATCCTGCGATTGATGAACAGGACATTCATTTCAACCAACTCCATGCGCGCTGCGGCAGTCGCATCAAGCAACAGCGCATCTGTCCGGTCTGCAACTGTGAAGTCCCCATGACGAACTGGTCAAAGGGTATGAAATCGCCAAGGATCAGTATGTCCGGATTGACCCGAGCGAATTGGACCAACTTCGAGCGGCCGAATCTGAGGCCATCGACATTTTGGAGTTCGTGCCCTTGAGCGCAGTGAAGGGCTTCCTCATAGGCAGCGAGTGCGCCCTGCCTCTCCCCTTGATCTTCCAGCACGACCCCGAGGTTGAAATGGGCGAGTGCCGCATCCGGGCCGTACTTTATGGCCCGACGACGCGACGCGGTCCGCCATTATGCGGCCGCCAAGCGGCTGCGGACATGATGCGTTTAGCATGACTAGCTGCACCTTAGCTTGCCACGCCTCGAATAGCGCAGGAATGATGCTTTACCCTAAGGCCGGTCACCAGCGTATCGGGTTTTATACCGCCTTCTTTCTTTCTAGGAATTCATGAGTCTCCAAAATCGTATCGAACAATTCTTTCGCTTTTTGTGCATTAGACTGGAGTCCTCCTAGTTCAACCCCAAGCGGTCGCAATCTTCGTTCGAGGTCATTGAGCGTCGCCTGGGCTTTCTGTAGTTGTTGTTCCAGCAATGATGAGCGCTTCGATCTAGTGGCTGATTCCTGCTCTTGGTCTTTCTCCTTAGGCAGTCGATGAACCGAGAGCACCAGTTGAGCATCCGTGATGGCATCTAATAATGAAGACCGCTCATTTTGAATTCGTTTCACCCGCGGCGCGCGATTGACGAATTTGTCAGCGGCATTTGTCAGTCGCTGTAAGGTCTTCACGATATCACTGTTGTTCTGTCGTAGCATTGCGTTTATCCTTGTCCCGAAGCCGATCCAGAATTTCCGCAACAATCGTTCGACTATTGTCAGGGGCCAGGTCTCGAATCGCATCTTTATACATCCCACAATTCTCTTTGGCCTTTATTGGCGAATCTTCGTTCTTCTGAAGACATACTCGATATAATTTGACCATCTCCGCGACTTCTCGATAGATCGCGGTCTCCGCAGCGTCTTTGGACGCCTTAGTTGAGGAGTCGTCCTTCCCTCCAAAACTTATGCAACCAGGAAGGCTTGTGAGCAACACCGCGAGCCCTAGACTGATAGTGTTCAATTGTTTCCGTATCTGAAAGTCTTGGCCCATATTCGTACCCTCATCATTCAATTGTTGATCTGCATTTTGAACCAACGAAACATCGTGGCGAGGTCATGACCCATTGTCGCCTCCGCAGATCTCCTTGACCGGGATTCAGACCCGCCTCAAGTGGCGCGCCCGTGACTTGACGGTTCGTGGAAGTGAGAGAAAGATGATGTATTCTAACGAGCGCGTACGTTGGAGGCCGATAATGCCTTCTCGCCTGAGCAGGTCCACTTCAAAAAACATCTCATCCCATGAATAAGAGGGTAGCCTCTGCCTGAGTTCTTCGAATGTGGATGGGCCGACACGAGCGAGTTCTTCGATGATGGCCAATTCAAGGTCATATTCATGAATGTCCGTCATAGAGTCCTCCGAACCAAAGTGTGTGATGCTGATATGTGTATGGCAAGCGTCTCTATAGGGAAACTCGGATAACCCCTAGTGCCATCGTGCATCGAATATCTTTAGTAATTCTCTCCAACACAGCGGAACGGGTGGGTAATCGTCAATGGCGGCTGGATCATGACTGACGGCCTCGCTCATCAGTTCCATAATCTATTTCCTCACTCCATTCAAATGAGGTGAGGAGTCGTGGGACCGTGAAGCTGCGAACCTTACATTTGTGTTGTTGTTCCGCAAGGAGCGGCATGTAAGACCTATGTTTATAGACATCCGCCATGCCATGCTAACATCAGCGCCTACTGCATGAAGATGAACAGCCTGGTGGCGTAGTCCACCATTAATCCCTAACTCGTCGCAAGAGAAGAGGGAACTGCGCCATCGGTCAATGGTATGATTAGCGTCGCCGAAGTTCCGGTGCCGGGTGCGGATTCGAGGTCGAAACGACCGCCTATTGAACCAATGCGCTCACGGATACTGAAGAGTCCGAACCCACCACCCTCAGCCCTAGAGGCAGCGGATGCCAGCGTCGACGGATCAAATCCGCAGCCTTGATCCAAGACGGTAAGGTGCACGGAGCTGCCAATCTGTTGAAGTATCATAGTTGCCTCATGCGTGCGCGCGTGCTTCAAACAATTATGGAGCAGTTCACGAACCGCCTGAAAGACGAGGAGCGCATGATCCTCCGGCAATGGTGGAATTTTACCCTTCACATATAACAACACGGAGAGAGCCTGCTGCTGCATATGTTCGGTTAACCATTGGAGCGCGGTTGGCAAGCCGAACTCCGACAGAACAGGAGGGCTCAACTGCGATACTAACGTCCTGGTATATCTCAAGGCTTTGTCCAGAGCCGTTTGCATCTCGGTAATCATGTTCGCAAGCGGCGGCTCCATCGGCTGCCGTCTTGCCTGGTCGAGCCTGATGCGGGCCACCGAAAGGAACTGCCCGAGTTCATCATGGAGATCCCTAGCCAAGCGATGACGCTCCCGTTGTTCTGTGACGTTCAGTGCCGCTGCCAAATCCCGCAGCCGTTGCTGCGACTGGTTCAATTCCGTTGTCCGCTCCGCCACGCGCGCTTCCAATTCGTCATTAAATCGTCGTAGCCGTTCTTCCATCCGTTTGCGTGCCGTAATATCGTTGAACAAAATAGCGACTTTTCGTTCATGCGCCTCGCCCAGACGATATGCATATCCTTCATACCAATGATGCAACTCTTCGGCTGGATATTCAAACCGCGTCGACTCGCCCGTCAAGGCCACCTGCCCGAACATGTCGAACCAATGGTTTTCATGATGCTTGGCGATGGCGCGCATGCGACGACCGAGCGGATTTACAATGCCTGTTTGCTTTTCAAAGGCCGGATTGACTTCGAGAAAAATATAGTCGACCGGTTTCTTATTCGCATCAAACAGCATTTGAATCACACAAAACCCTTCATCAATCGCCTCATACAGATTGTGGTAGCGTGTTTCTGACGCACGCAACCTCCGCTCGGCTTGTTTGCGTTCGGTAATGTCGCGCGCGATTTTTGAGGCGCCGACAATCTGACCGCTTGCATTGATGAGGGGAGATACCGTCAATGAGATGTCTAGCCGCGTGCCATCCTTCCGGCAGCGCACCGTTTCATAATGATCGATCGTCTTTCCCTGCCGGAGGCGGTCAAGAATGGCGCGCTCTTCATCTTGCTGATCCGCCGGAATGAGCCTCGAAACCGAGCGGCCAATCATTTCGTGTGCCGTATAACCAAATAGCCGCTCCGCTCCACCATTCCAACTCGTGATGATGCCATTGAGATCTTTGCTGATGATGGCATCGTCCGACGACTCAACGATCGCCGCGAGTCGAAGGAGTCCTTCCTCGGCCCGCTTGCGTTCGGTGACATCGTAGAAACAATTGATCGCTCCTATGATGTCACCTCGCTCATTCATCACCGGAGCAATATTTATGATGATGATGACTCGCGTGCCGTCGGGTCGTTCGATATGCGCTTCAGCGTTCCGAATCATCGGGACTTTGCCACTGAGCACATCGCCCATGGGACATTGCTCGTATGGCATAAAACTCCCGTCGGCGCGGTAGAGGGTAAGTGAACCGCAAAACCGTTCAACAGTATCCCCCGGCTCTGGGGTGCGCCCCCATAGTTCTGCGGCGCGCTGGTTGTATTCCAGCACGATACCCGAGACATCACAGGAGTAGATGGCGATGGGGGCCAAGTGAAATAAGGTGCGGTAGTGCTCTGTCCTTTCGCGCAGCCTTTCGTCGGCTTGCCCGTGTGTCGTGCTGTCGCGGGGGACAACAACGAGTCTATCGGCTCCATCAGTTATGGGTGCAAAATTCTGGTTCATGACGTCTCCTTGAAGGGTTCATCGGCGAGTAACTCTAATAGAGTCAGGGGTTTCATTAACCTGGGGAAGCCCCTAGGTTTTCGCTCGCTGAAACTGTAGCATCTGCTATCCGCGATGCCCTAAGTGCATCAAAATAAGACACTGGTCAAACCTCAAGTGATGAGAGGACCAATGACTTATCGCCGTGAGTTCATTGCTGAAATCATTGAGGATAAAGTCGCGAGATTCGTCTGTGAGGGACTCGACGAGATGACAGCAGCCATCCAACATATTCCTGCAATTGCCCGTCGGCGATGGCGCTTATATTCAAGCGGCGATTCAGCGGCCTCCGGATCGCCTGCTCATATACCCGGAGATAGTCTTGCGCTATTCGTTTCGTAGTACAGAATGCCTTGCGCGGTCCGCCAATAAAGCTCATCAGGCCGCTGCTCGCTGGAACAAGACAAAGGCGCGATGGGCTTTTCGGAATCGAGCCTCCACTTCGGTTTTCGTCACAGCTTCCACTGTGTGCACCACGTTTCCGTCGTACGTGCATTACGCTTTTCCGAAGCTCTAGCATCCTACTGCACGCTGAGAACAATGCATACTGATGAAAGGCCTAGTACGCCCATGAATGCTAGGGCGTGCACCTCGCTCACTCTTCGCGCTGTAGAGTGGTAGTGTGTCCATTGTCAACGACATAGGCTTTTACTTTATCTCCGACCATCACTTTGTCCCGTTTCGTGCTCAATCGACGTGTAGTTTAATTTCTTTTGACGAACAACATCAGCTTATTCATGCTACCCTCCTTGCCTGTGTGTGAATCATGCTGGATCACTAACATCCACAGATTTCCCCAAGCTAGGGCTCCAGATTTCCGACCCTCGGCTTCCGATGAAGGTCTTGAATCGCTCCAGATCTTTGTCCGATATATTGACTCCGATCGATGTAGTGAGGGTCAGCATGTCTTCTTCTTTCCTGTAAGTCCTTTCACTCCAGAATTAGTTGCCCTTATGTTTTCTTTCGTGTCTTTCCTCTTCCGTTCTTTGCTGAGCCACCGGCCTTGGCCAGCAGTTGCTCTTTCCGTTTGAGAACTCGCGCGTTCAAGTCTTCCCAGTCGATCGAGCTTTCTTCTGCTTGCGGAAGGATCTTGCCCTCCTCCTCCTCAATATGTGCATTGACAAGCTCCCCCAGCACTTTAAATTTGGCCTTGAAGCGTTCATCTTGTGCTTTCAACTTTTTGAGCTCTGCGAGCAGGACATGCACGACATGATGTTCCTCTATGGCTTCATTCATCAATTCGTCGGCATCGATGTGCTCCCGAATCGCAGGATATATTAATCGCTCTTCCAAGGCGGCATGGATCTCCAGCTCATGCATAATCGTTTGAGCGATTTCCGATCTCTGCGATGAGTCGGCCTCTTGATAGTTTTCGAATAACCGTTTCACGGTATT
>DATDFW010000353.1:0-3626 GCA_036522375.1 Nitrospiraceae bacterium | reverse complement strand
CTCGCGATGAAGGACCCAAAAGAACTTCCCTGGAAAGATCTGGATGTGGACATCGTCGTCGAATCGACAGGGCGATTTACTGACCGCGAAGGCGCAGGGAAGCATCTCTCGGCCGGAGCCAAACACGTCATTATTTCAGCGCCGGCGAAAGACCCGGACGTTACCATCGTCCTGGGTGTCAACGACGAGGCCTACGATCCGAACGTGCACCACATTATCTCCAACGCCTCTTGCACGACCAACTGTCTGGCTCCTGTGGCAAAAGTGCTGTTGGATAATTTCGGTATCAAGCACGGCCTTATGACGACGATCCATTCCTATACGAACGACCAGCAATTACTCGATCTGCCCCACAAGGACATGCGCCGGGGGCGCGCTGCAGGCATGTCGATGATCCCGACCAGCACCGGGGCGGCAAAGGCGCTGCATTTGGTCCTGCCACAGCTCAAGGGCAAAATAGACGGCCTCGCCATTCGCGTTCCGACGCCGAATGTCTCGCTGGTGGATTTGACCGTCGAAACCGAAAAAGACTGCGATCTCGCCTCCGTCAATGGCGCCTTTAGGAAAGCAGCGAATGGTCCCATGAAAGACATTCTGCTCTACTCTGAAGACCCGATCGTCTCGATCGACCAGAAGGGCGATCCTCATTCGGCGACATTCGATTCCCCGCTCACGATGGTCATCGACAAGCGGCTCGTCAAGGTGACGGCCTGGTACGACAATGAGTGGGGCTATTCATGCCGGGTTCGAGATCTGATCAAGGTGATCGCGGCAAGAACGAGGCGCTAAGCATCGTGAGGCGATACCTGCCTCAATCCTATTCTGATTCACACTGACCCCCATCCCTGGAAGGACTAACCTGACAGAGCCTCTATGAGACTGCGCAAACAAACCATCGACGACGTCGTACTGCGAGACAAGCGCGTCATCATCCGAGCCGACTTCAACGTCCCCTTGGATGATTCGCATCAAATCACCGACGACACCCGCATTCGCTCGACACTGCCGACGATCAATCGGGCCGTCGATGATGGTGCCAAGGTCATTCTTTGTTCCCACTTGGGCCGACCGAATGGAAAGTTCGACCCCAAGTACAGTCTGGCCCCCGTAGCTAAACGCCTGGGGCGGCTCATGGGCAAAGACATCCTGTTTGCGCCAGATTGCATTGGCCAGACAGTGGAAGGGCTTGTCGCAAGGATGAAGTCGGGCGATGTGCTGCTCCTTGAAAACCTTCGATTCCATCAGGGCGAGGAGGACAACGACGATACCTTTTCAAAAGCGCTGGCCACCTTGGGCGATGTCTATATCAATGACGCGTTTGGTGCTGCCCATCGGGCTCATGCCTCCACTGTCGGTATTACCAAATTCATTCCCGCTTCGGCTGCCGGCTTCCTCCTCAAAAAAGAAATCGAGTACCTCGAGGGAGCCGTAGAAAATCCCGTTCGGCCGTTTGTCGCCATACTCGGCGGGGCAAAAGTATCGGGTAAGATCGGGGTCATTGAAAATCTTGGTAAACGCGTCGACAAGGTCATTATCGGCGGCGGCATGGCGTTCACCTTCTTAAAGGCGAAGGGAATGGAGATCGGCAACTCCCTCGTTGAAAACGACATGTTGGACCTTGCGAAAGGCATTGAGGACCATGCCCTTTCCCGCGGTGTTAAATTCTATTTACCTGTCGATTGTGTCGTGGCGGCCAGCCGCGAACTTGGGGCGGAATCGAAGATCGTCCCGGTCCAGGAGATTCCAAACGGGTGGTATGCGCTAGACATTGGCCCGGCCTCCGTAAAACTTTTCAACGAAGCAGTCCAGAACGCCAAGACGATTCTGTGGAACGGACCGATGGGGGTCTTTGAAATTGATGCGTACGCCCGTGGCACTCTCGCAATGGCCCACGCTATTGCCGATGCCTATGCGCTGACGATCGTCGGCGGAGGTGAAACGGCTCTGGCCGTGCATCGATCCGGCGAGTCGGAGAATATGTCATTCATTTCAACCGGGGGCGGTGCTGCCCTGGAATTGCTCGAAGGCAAACAACTCCCGGGCTTGACCGCCCTTCCTAATCGAGTCACGTAATCGCCTCGCAGCGGAGCAGCCTGCTGCAATCAGATGTCTATTACTAACGAGTCACTTGTGCGTAGACCGCTCATTGTCGGCAATTGGAAGATGAACAAAACGGCAGCGGAAGCCGTGGCCTTTATTCGCGAATTCCGCGATCGAGTACCTGCCTCACCTCACGCGGACGTGGTCCTTGCGCCACCCTTTACGGCCCTCGAATCAGCCCGCAATGCCTTAGGCCCTTCGTCCTGGATCAGTCTCAGCGCACAAAATGTACATTGGGAACCGCATGGAGCTTTCACGGGAGAAATCTCCGCTCCTATGCTAAGAGGACTGGACTGCCGCTATGTCATCGTCGGCCACTCCGAACGTCGTGCCCTCTTCGACGAACAGGATGAGACTATTCACAAGAAAGTCCAGGCAGTGCTGAAACATGGCCTCTCTCCGATCCTATGTGTGGGAGAATCGTTGGAAGAACGTGACTCAAGCCGAACGGAATCGGTCGTCACCACTCAACTTGGCAACAGCCTTGCCGGGTTGACCACACAGGATTTGGCAACAGTCACCATCGCCTACGAACCGGTCTGGGCCATTGGCACGGGACGAGCCGCCACTACGGAGCAGGCTGTGACCGTGCATCGCTCGATCCGCTTGTTCATAGAAACCGGCTGGGATAGCGCAACCGCGTCGGCCATGAGAATCCTGTATGGCGGCAGCGTGACGCCCCAGAACATCGAGCCATTTCTTGCCTCGGATGCAATCGACGGGGCCCTCGTGGGTGGGGCTTGTCTCGATCCCGATTCGTTTGCTACAATTGTCAAAATTGCTCAGATACAGCGGGCTTAACAGATCGGAATTCCATGTATACACTTCTCGTCGTAATTCATGTGTTGATCTGTTTTCTTATGGTCGGTGCAATCCTCTTGCAATCAGGGAAGGGCGCCGAAATCGGCGCCTCATTTGGAGGCTCCAGTCAGACCGTGTTCGGTAGCCGGGGCCCCGCCAACTTCTTGAGTAAATTCACAGTCGCCGTCGCTGCAGTCTTTATGCTGACCTCACTTTTCCTAGCCATCCTCGCAAAAGAACAAGCCTTTTCCTCCACGGTCATCGACCTCAAAAAGAAAGAGAGTTCTCAGACTGCACCAGAAACCCCGCCCGCGGCGCCAGCAGCCCCAGCGGCTGAGAGCCACAGTCCAAGCGATTCTTCCTCAAGCGGACACTAGCACAACGCTGAAACTTTTCCTCTTCATTCGCGCAGCGTGCGCGGGCATGATGTATGTCACGGACTCATGCTCGCAAAGATAAGACTTCTGCCCATCCCGCTTTTCGCCAGTATCCCGAGAGACGGATCACGCCTTCCGAAAACACTGCCAGAGCAATGTCTTGAGAAGATCGAGCGAAGAGATATGGGAGGAGCTGAAACTCTTCAGCGGCTTGTTAAATTCTGGTGAGCCACGCTTCGTGGGCAGGGTCCTCCCCACGTACAATGGAAAAGAATGCCTTTTGCAGAGCTTGCGTGATTGGACCGGGCGTGCCGGTTCCAATGCGGCGCTTGTCAATCTCCCGCACCG
>DATDFW010000352.1:0-8350 GCA_036522375.1 Nitrospiraceae bacterium | reverse complement strand
CGCCGCCCACTATAGACCCAGCCTCCGGTCGAGGTCGCACCTCCAATAAATTGCTCAGCCACCACAAGCCCAGCACAACGGTCACATCTGGTGGGCTTTCGGATTTCCTTCGACATATCGTGTGCTCCTCACACCGGTCTTTGACTCACTTCCCGTTCGCCTGCTCAGGCCAACGACCCTCATGTGCCTGTCGAACGGCAGCGAGCAATTCCTCGTTCCGAAACGGCTTCTTCACCAAGGTCAGAGCGTTAGCCTCCAGAAAACCCCGATGGACCCCCAGACGATAGTGCAATTCCTGGGGTGCCTGGAGACCCATCAGGACGATCGGTAGCGATTCGTCATCGTGTGGACGTGCATCCAGCCAACCCAGCTCCTTTTCAGCGGAAGTGGTATCGATATCAAGAATCACGGTGTTCATGGAGTCGATGTGCTCGATCTCATCATTGATTAGCGTTCTCACGAGAACCACCTCATATCCGTTGTGCCGTAATACTTCCGATAAGACAGCTCCCAATATGGCGTCGGCTTCGACCAAAAGAATCCGTCTACTCACGATTGCTTCACTCCTAAGTCCGACGGTTCTGGGCTGGCATTGAGCAAACCCAATGCCTAACCATGACCCTGTCCCCCCGTTATCGTAAGAGCGCAGAAGACTCGATGTTTTATCCCATTGAGCGTTTTGCGGGCCGCAGATTCTTCATCGAAATGCGAGACAAATTATTCCACATAAGACATCTTGTCTCGAATTCCGATTGAACAAGGAAACTTGAGGGACTACCATGGGCTCTATGCTAAACCGTTGGCATCGGCTGAGCCTTCAAGTCAAGATGACGCTGATCATCATCTTTATCGTTGGCGTCTCCGGGGTCACGACCGAATGGCTTGATGCCCGCTCGATTCGACACACAGTGGAAGACAACGTGCGCGGCGCAGCGCTGGCCGTCGGGCGAGCTGTCGACCAGAACGTCACCAGTCTTGCCCAGCTGTCGAATCGGGAAGTGCGGACAAAAGAGCTGGAGAAAATCTTGCTCACTTTGCCGGATTTGCTCAACATTGTTCTGTACGAGTTTCCAACCGAACCGGGAAAGGGCCCTGTACCGATTGCGAGCGCCGGCCCCACCGAACTTCCCCTTCAGGAGAAGGCGCCTGACCTCGTTCAGCGTGTCCGAGAAGAACAGCAGCCCCTCATCGATTATGCTGATCGGCAGAACACCCATCGCGTCTTTCTGGCCGCCCCGATAGTCTTGCGGCATACCGTCGTCGGAGCAACCTACGCCGAGTTCTCCACCCTGCAAATGGACGAAGCCCTGGAATCATTGCAACAAGCCTCGAGAACAAGACGATTGTTGACTGGGGCGACGATCGTGGTCGCCATCAATCTGTTTCTGTACTTCAAGGTGCATCGTCCCGTGAAAAGACTCCTCACCGCCGTCGAATCTGTTACCCAAGGAACCATGACCTCAGCCGTGCCGGTTGAAGAACAGGATGAACTCGGAGAACTTGCCGGCACATTCAATGACATGGTGAAGACCATCGTCAAAGCCACTCATGATAATGCACAGCTTACGGAATCCTTGCAGGCCATGAACGAAAGCCTTCAGATGAAAGTCAGCGAAGCGACAGCCGAAGTGCTCGAAAAAAATCGGACGCTGGCCCATACGAACGAACTGCTTTCGGCGGCACAGCGGGATGCAGCGCGCGCTCAGCGCCTGTCGGCAATTGGACATATGGCGGCCACCGTGGCACACAAGATCGGCACTCCGTTGACCGCACTGTCCGGTCATATCCAGCTTATGGCCGAGGATCCGACGCTGAGCGCGGAGTCTCGACAAAGGCTCGAAACGGTGGAGGCTCAAATCGAACGGACGTCAAAGATTATTCAAGACATGCTGTTGTATGCCAGGAGACCCGAACCGGTTCGATCTCCACTCGATTTGAATGCATGCGTTGCTGAATGTCTCGCGCTCTTCGGGCCGGAATTCGAGCGCCGAAAGATCACACTCGTCACCGAGTGGAACCAGGATGTGGAGAAAGTCGAGGCCGATGTCCAGCAACTCCAGGAAGTGTTTAACAATTTGATCGAAAATGCGCTGGATGCGATGCCGACTGGTGGAACCCTAATCGTACGGACTTCCCTAGCCGAGCCAGAGCAGCCACATCAACGGACGTCTGTAAAGGTGGAGTTTGTCGATACGGGTTACGGGATCGACGCCGAACAGATGACCCAAATCTTTCAGCCATTTTTCACAACGAAAAAGGCAAGACGCGGGACAGGATTGGGGCTGGCTATTGCGCTCGAAACGGTACGGGCGCACGGGGGTCAGATCAAGGTCGATAGCAAGCCGGGGAATGGATCCCGATTCACAATCATACTTCCAACCAACGGAGGAGCGCGCTGATGCTGCGACAGTCTCGCGTGATGGTGGTGGACGATGACGCCGATACCTTGAGCTTACTGCGCGAGGTTGTGGAGAAGGAGGGCTACCAGGTTGAAACTGCCGAGGACGCGGAGATGGCATTACGGAAACTCGGCGAATGGCAACCGGACCTCGTCATCACGGACATTCACATGCCCGGGATGGATGGGCTAGCCTTACTGGCTGCTGTGCGGGAGAAGGTGCCGGACGTCTTGGTAATTCTGTTGACCGCTTATGGATCGCTCAAGACGGCCGTCGATGCCATTAAGGCCGGGGCTTTCGATTATCTCAGTAAACCGTTCGTCGTAGAAGACATTCGATTGGTGGTTCGGAGGGCGCTCGAACATAAGAAATTAGTGCGGGAGAATCGTTCGTTGCGCGACCAGTTGCGTGAACGATACCGGTTCGACAACCTGGTGGGACGCAGTGCCGGCATGGTCGCGGTGTATAAACTCATCGCGCGCGTCGCGGAGACGGACAGCACGGTTCTAATCCAGGGAGAAAGCGGAACTGGAAAGGAGCTGATCGCACGCGCCATCCATGCCAACAGCACCAGAAGCAATGGGCCGTTCGTCGTGATCGATACTGGTTCGTTGGCCGAAACGCTTCTCGAATCCGAACTCTTCGGCCATGAACGCGGGGCGTTCACCGGAGCCGTCGCAAGCAGGAAAGGCCTGCTGGAGCAGGCGCATCTTGGCACCTGCTTCCTGGACGAGATCGCGGATCTCTCGCCGGTCATGCAGAGCAAGTTGCTCCGCTCACTGCAAGAACGCGAGGTCCGACGTGTCGGAAGCGAGATCACTCGCGGAATTGACGTGAGAATCATCGCCGCGTCAAAAAGAGACTTGAAACCGCTCGTCGAGGCCGGATCTTTTCGAGAGGATCTTTTTTACCGATTGGAAGTCGTGACCATCGTCCTCCCACCATTGCGCGATCGCATTGAAGACATCCCGCTCCTGAGCCAGAACTTTGTCGACAAATACGGTCGTACAAGAGAAAAGCAGGTGACCGGCCTTTCACCAGAAACCATTCCCTTACTGACACGATATTCATGGCCTGGCAACGTGCGCGAACTCGAGCACGTCATTGAGCGAGCCATTGCCTTGACTCCCCACCCTGTCATCACCCCTGAAGATTTGCCAGAGATCCTCAGGACGACGTCCGTTCAAGAGCAGACTCGGGCTCGCGGATGGGACACGCTTCAGGATATGGAAAAGAAACATATTCTCCGCGTATTGGAGGCTCATCATCAGGACCAGGGCCAGGCAGCAGCGGCACTTGGCATTCACCGCAAGACACTCCTCCGCAAACTCCGCCAATACGGTCAGAACTGACCCGCTCATCAGTGGTCAATCTGTTCTTGCAAGAGACAGCTTGTCTCCATACGTCGGAAGCTCGCATACCACCAAGCATTCTCACTGATATCCCGGGGGCTTTGCGACAACTTGTTCCCATGACTGCGTAACACTCCCTGCTTGCATCAATGGATTTTATTTATCTATCACATTGATTTTCAATAATAATTCTACTGACTGGTATCCGCACTGACAGCGGGTCTATTGTTTGCTCAAGTCATCCCTTGCCGGTAAGAAGCCCTTGTAGCTGCCCACAGGATGGGCAGAAAGGAGGCAGAAGCTTTTTTATGGAACAAAGAAACAAAGGCTTGTTGGTCGTTGAGGACGATCACGATTTGCGTTATCTACTCTCTGTCAAGCTCGTCAGTGCCGGATACATAGTCTATGGAGCGGCGAATGGGTTGGAAGCCTTGGAACAGATGGAAAAGCATCCCATTGATGCCGTCTTGACCGACTACCATATGCCTAAAATGAACGGCTTCGAGTTTCTCTCTATCTCCCGCGCAAAATGGCCAGGAATTCCTGTAGTGGTCTACTCCGGAGAACAGGACGATATGGCACATGAGGCCATTGATCGGGACGCCTTCGCGTGGGTTCGCAAGGGAAATGATTTCACCATGCTTTTGGAAATCCTTGCCGCAGCGGTTCAACAATCAGTCCATGTGTGAGCGAGGAAGGTGTACATCCCATCTGTTGTACCAGTAGGGAAGATGATCGGAGAAAGGATCAACCGGTCCTATGCATCGAGAAATACGGTGGTGGCTCATGTTCGTGCTGATCATCCTGGTGCATCTCAGCGGATGCGACACGAGCAGGCAATCCCCACAATCCCTATCTGACAGCGGTAGTGTCATGGAGCTGTGGAATACCTATACCCATTGCTACCGAAGCGGAGACCTTGATGCCATGCGCGACGATGCACAACGATTAGGTCAGGCGGCAAACACGTTTAACTTCGCCGAATATTCCAGCCCTCCTGAACATGATGAGCTGGCTCCATCTGGGCCATCCACCCGCCTTTCAGTGGATCCTGCCGCGATGGCTGTCTCCTGTACACTTCATACTGCTCAGACCGCGCAGGAAAGGGGACACCTGAATGTTGCACGAGAGATGTTTCAACTGATCGTCTTGCACTTTCCCCAAGCACGCTATCAGTACTACACGGATCAGGCCCTACTAGGACTGGAGTACTTGAACAGTGCGAGCCGTCACTTGAACCGCCCTACATTGTGAGGAAGTGTCAATGTCAACTTTAAGAGAGGGCTTGAGGGATTGCATGCCCACTATGTGGGCCTCTCGGCTCGACATCAGAAACTAGGAAGGTGCCTAGGGTTGCGTAATCGCTGGGTAGCTTACAGTGGTCAGTATGCTCACCCTTAACCACACACCATGGAGGTGATCATGAGATCAAGTCACAAAATCGCCATCTTTTTATCGTGTGGATTCCTACTATGCTTTGGGCTGGTCAATAATCCCGCTTCGGCTATCGACCAAACAAGTGTTGGCCCATGTGAAGGCACGACGATGAAAGCCGAGCAAGATGTGAGGAAAGGTAGCCATTTGATCCAGGGTGAAGTACTACGAGTCGAAGGCAGTACCTATTTCGTGAAGGGCCAGGACGGGAAGGAAGTGAGTTTGCAGACGGATCAGACCACTGACATGCCTGACATTACTCAAGGAGATCAAATTGAAGCGAACATGAACGATCAAAACCATGCATTATGGATTCGATCGGGCAAGTCGACTGATCGCAGAAATGAGCACGCAGCCGTTGATTGCATGCCGAACTAAGCAAACACGGGTGAAAAGCGCTTCTTGTTTGCAGAAGAGAGCAGAATCATCGGTTGGATCCCCTCTCTTTTCACAGAGGGGAATGGAAACTGTAGTAGAACATGTCGGATGGGGAGTGATCGTTGCGCGCGGAGAGATCTTGAGCGATTGAAGGAGTTCACGAATCACGTGGCCTAGAACCAGGAGGCTGGCGTGACCAGATCTGGGAGTCCATACGCTTCCCGACAAGAAGTCCGCAGCCCAAAGGCTCCCGCAACATCGAGGGAAGTATGTGTATCACTGCACCAGTTAACCGATATTTATTGGCACAGTCGGATCTGGACAGTCGTGTGCAATCCGCACGTCATGGTTAGTCGGAGTACCTCAATCACACGCACACGCAAGCACTCACCATACCCTGTAAAAGACGAATGGATGAGGTGATGATTCGCGAATATGCGAAATACATGGGAGGCTCGCTTCTTCTGTTTGGAGTATTGGGATATCTCGTAGGCACATATTCAGTATCCCAACTCCTCGCGATCGACGCCATAGAGGAGCGGCTCCATCTATTGTCAGGGGCAGTCATGGCTTATGTCGGTTATAGGAGCCGAGATCTCGAACATGTTCGAGACGTGGTAGGAGTGGTAGGCATCGTGTTCCTGCTGATAGGGTCGAGCGGCTTCATCACACCGACCCTTTTCGGGATGCTTTCTCACGGCTACAGTATTTTCACTAATCTCGCGCATCTTGCCTTGGGAACGACCGGAATCGCCATGGCCTGGTGGCTGAAGGAAAAGAAACCACGTCGTTTGCGAAGGGTGAGGATTTCAACCTGAAAGATATCAGACACCACTCACGCGGTGGATAGTTCTGATAGATCTATAGCGCCACGTTGCTTGGGTTATCGAATTGACAATATTGGCCAAAGAACTCCGACGGAATGGATGCGGAATTTGATGGAGCGACCTACCGACATTGTCCGGTGCATCAATGGGACGCAATCGATACTTGACCGGCGAGAATGACTATGGAAATGACGTGGGAGAATCTCACCAAGTTGTTTACGTGGGCTGCCCAGCAAGGATCTGATGCGCCCTTAGCAGACACAGCAGCTGAAACAATTGTCATTGATGGGACGATCACGAAAGAAGACTTTGAGCGTTTCATGGCCTCTCACTCGGCACCGGCCAGATGATACGGCAGACCATAAAATAATAGACCACTCTTATCCCTCAACTCTTTCCCTGCCACTCATCCATATTCGGGACACTATTGTTTATGTACTACACTAGCTATAAAATCCGATTGTCCGTGGCAACCCTGGCGCTCCACAATGCTCACAGCGAATGTCTTTGGTCCGGCAACCAGTGCAATAGAATCCTCGAGTCCACTGAAACGGTCCGGGACTATCCACTGGACGTCCCGTTGCTCGTGGGCTTCTCCACGCATTTTCTTTGCCAACCTTGAGCAGGGACCCGGTTTTGCCCGGTTGTTGACACTTGGCTTTCCACGAAGAGCACATATAGAATAGGAGGGTTTTGATTATGTCGAGAGATGAAGCCTATTCCTTTGCAGCCAGAAACGATGTGTGTTGGGACTGGCGGGATGAACCAGAAACCTCATGGTACCTCACCTGATGAGTCTGTTGAGGGTGAAGGGTTATGGCATCACCTTCTTCACCCTCCTGCTGGTTCTCTCACAAAGTGCAATACTTAGGACATTCTCTTGTGGCACATCAACTGCACGGTTAGTGTAATAACTGATACGGCACCATCATGGTGCATGCGGCTTATGTGTTTGACGCCCACTGGAGATCGCGGTGCATCTCATCGCCAGACCCGGCAGGAAAGCCGGCATTGGAGGGCCCGATGTCAGACTTCTACCAAAATGGTGTCGTGACAGTTCTTCACCGCCTCGGACAGTCGAACCTCGACCAGCTCGAGCGAGAATTGGTCCGTTATGGACGTGCCAACCCCATCGCGCTGGTCCTTCCCTCACTCTATGCAGAATTGGGACGCCCGGCATTGAAGGCCATCGTGGACACGCTCGAAAGTGTGTCGTACCTCAACGAAATCGTTATCTCGTTGGATCGCGCCTCGGCTTTGGAATTTCGACTGGCCAAACAATTCTTTTCCGTACTCCCTCAGCGGGTGCGTCTGATCTGGAATGACGGCGCACGCATTCAAGCCATCCTCAAGCTTTTGACCGACCACAACCTCGACATCGGCATGCAGGGCAAAGGACGAGGATGTTGGACCGCCTTCGGCTATGTACTGGCCAGGAACAACAGCCAGGTTATCGCACTCCACGACTGCGACATCACCAGCTACAATCGGGAATATCTGGCACGCCTCTGTTATCCCATCGCGAACCCGAATCTCGGTTATGAGTTCTGCAAAGGCTATTACAGCCGCGTCACTGACCGACTCCATGGACGAGTGACTCGCCTGTTCATCACCCCCCTGATCCGAAGCCTCCAACAACTTGTGGGAGCTCACTCGCTCCTGACATTTCTCGACAGCTTTCGCTACCCATTGGCCGGCGAGTTCGCCATGGTGCGGGATCTGGCCTGGACCAACAGATTTCCAGGTGACTGGGGTCTCGAAATCGGTATCCTCGCGGAAGTCTATCGAAACTGCGCCTTACGCCGCATTTGCCAGGCCGATATTGCGGACGCCTATGACCACAAACATCAAGACCTCTCGGATCACGATCCCGACGCCGGCCTCCTCAAGATGTGCGCCGACATTACGAAATCGCTCTTCAGGAATCTGGCGAGCGAGGGGGTCATCTTATCTGACGGGG
>DATDFW010000351.1:0-2644 GCA_036522375.1 Nitrospiraceae bacterium | reverse complement strand
CTGTTTCTGGCGAGACCATCGGATCAATATCATCGATACCCCGGGGCATGTGGACTTTACGATTGAGGTCGAGCGGTCGCTCCGAGTGCTCGACGGCGCTGTGGCGGTGTTTGACTCCGTGCAGGGAGTTGAGCCGCAATCCGAGACGGTCTGGCGGCAGGCGGATAAGTATAGTGTGCCGAGGATCGCTTTCATGAATAAAATGGATCGAATCGGTGCGGATTTTTATGCCAGCGTCCAGACGATGATCGACCGGTTGGGAGCAAAACCTGTTCCGATTCAGATCCCTATTGGCCGCGAGTCTGAGTTCAGAGGGTCGATCGACCTTGTGACCATGAAGGCCTATATGTATGACGATGAGACGCTTGGGGCCAAATATGTCGTCGATGAAATCCCCGACGATCTGCTGGACCGAGCCAAGGAATATCGCGATAAAATGCTCGATGCAGTCGCTGAATTCGACGATCAGGCTATGGAGAAGTATCTCAATGGTCAGCCTTTAACAGAACAAGAGATCCGCCGGGCCATTCGGGCCGGCGTGCTTTCGATGAAGATGACTCCTATTCTGTGCGGATCGGCTTTCAAGAACAAGGGAGTCCAACAGCTCTTGGATGGAGTCGTGGATTTTCTTCCGTCTCCGCTTGATGTCGATTCGGTGGTAGGGATTGATCCGAATACCGGGCAGGAAGTGAAGCGACGTCCCTCTGATAGTGAGCCGTTCGCGGCCTTAGCTTTCAAGATTATGACCGATCCATTCGCGGGTCAGCTTACCTTTCTGCGGGTCTACTCAGGCACGCTGAAGACGGGAACATCCGTTTCGAACGTGACTAAAGGGACGAAGGATCGTGTCGGACGCCTCCTCAAGATGCACGCGAACAAGCGGGAAGACATTGATGTGGCCTATGCAGGTGATATTGTGGCGGCCGTCGGGCTAAAGGGGGCAACGACCGGAGACACGTTGTCGGATGAAAAGCAGCCGGTTCTACTCGAAGTTATGAAGTTTCCTGAGCCGGTCATCGCAATGGCGGTTGAACCAAAAACCAAGCAAGATCAAGAGAAGATGGGGTTCGCGCTTCAGAAGTTGGCGCAGGAAGATCCCTCATTCCGGGTGAAGACGGATGAAGAGACTGCGCAGACCATCATTGCTGGGATGGGTGAACTGCATCTGGAAATCATCGTCGATCGCATGTTGCGCGAATTTAAGGTAGAGGCCAATGTCGGAAAGCCGGAGGTAGCCTTTCGGGAAACGATTCGCAGGAAGGCTGAAGCTGAGTCGAAATACATTAAGCAGACAGGTGGCCGAGGCCAGTATGGACATGTCGTGCTGACGGTCGAGCCAGCCGAGTCAGGCAAAGGCTTGGACTTTGTCAACAAGACTGTGGGCGGGTCGATTCCGAAAGAGTTTATTCCAGCGATTGAAAAGGGCGTGAAGGAGCGGCTTGATTCCGGCGTGATCGCGGGGTATCCGCTTCGCGATGTTCGTGTCACGGTGATCGATGGGTCCTTTCATGACGTTGACTCCAATGAAATGGCGTTTAAAATTGCCGGGTCAATGGCCTTCCTCGATGCATGCAAGAGAGCCGATCCGGTGTTGCTTGAGCCGATCATGAAGGTAGAGGTTGTGGTTCCGCAGGAATTTATGGGCGATGTGATCGGCAATTTGAATGGTCGTCGTGGAAAGATCCAGGGAATGAAAGCGCGTGCTGCTGCGCAGGTCATTGATGCGCTTGTGCCGCTCAGCGAAATGTTCGGGTATGCAACGGATCTGCGGTCTCGAACGCAGGGTCGTGCCACCTATAGTATGGAGTTTGATCGATATGAGCCGGTGCCCCGGCAAATTTCAGAGGCCATCATTGCCAAATATCGGGGTGAGTAATCGAATTGATTCTTGAGTGAGGACGGAAGGGAGCGGGTATGGCGAAGGCGAAATATGAGCGGCGGAAGCCGCACGTGAATATCGGGACGATTGGGCACGTGGACCACGGGAAGACGACGTTGACGGCGGCGCTGACGAAGGTATCGGCGGAGAAGGGGATGGCCAAGTTCATTTCGTACGACGAAGTGGCCAAAGCCAGCGAGAGTCAGGGGCGGCGCGATGCCACGAAGATTATGACCATTGCGATCAGTCACGTGGAATATGAAACGGCCGCGCGCCACTACGCCCATGTCGACTGTCCCGGCCATGCCGATTACGTCAAGAACATGATTACCGGGGCGGCCCAGATGGACGGCGCGATTCTGGTCGTGAGCGCGGCGGACGGGCCCATGCCCCAGACGCGCGAGCATATCCTCTTGGCCCGGCAGGTGGGGGTGCCCTACATCGTGGTGTTCCTGAACAAGGCGGATAAGATCGACGACAAGGAACTCTTGGAGCTGGTGGAGCTGGAAGTGCGGGAGCTGTTGACGAAGTACGGGTTTCCGGGCGACAAGACCCCGATCATTCACGGGTCGGCATTGCAAGCGATGGAGGGCAATCAGGGGCCGCTGGGGGTGCCGGCGATTCTGCAGCTCTTGGAGGCGGTGGACACCTACATTCCGACGCCGCAACGGCCGATCGACAAACCGTTCCTGATGCCGATCGAAGATGTGTTTACGATCAGCGGGCGCGGGACGGTGGTGACGGGGCGCGTGGAGCGGGGCATTG
>DATDFW010000350.1:0-3280 GCA_036522375.1 Nitrospiraceae bacterium | reverse complement strand
CTTCCGCCGCTGATGGTCGCGTCTGGGCACGGGCGCAACAACTTGGGCGTGGAACTCAACACCGCCTGGTGCAACTTGATCGCCTCGCGTCTGCTGAACAAAACACCGACGTATTCGACTACACTCATTTTCAAATTGATCTGCAGTCGAACAAAGAAACGGCTCGGCTACCGGAAATCTGCGCGCAATTAACCCGCTCTGATCGTTTCTGCGCCGACGCCTTGTAGAAGCGACAGGGGAACTGCCAGGCGTCCGAATACTCGAAGGTCAGTCCGGTCCAGGTGCTCGTTTTTGTCCAAATGGGTGACAACGAAAATAGGTTCGCGAGGGGGCCAACTCTACTCAGCGGCTTCGATCGCTTTCTTCCATGCTTGGCGATAGTGTTCGATGCCGTTTTCGTACTTACTCTTTGCGATGTCCTGATCGCCCTTAGCGAGTTCTTTGTTTGCTTCTCGCAGCTTCTCCGGGGTGCCGAAGGCAGTGGTTGCTTCCGTGATGCTGATGAGCGTCAGCAGTCGGTCGCTGTTCACAATCCGGTTCACGAGCCCTTGCAACTTCGCGCCCAAGATCAAGCCTTGACTGCACTTAATGACTTCGAGCAACTCCTTGATTGAATCTGCGTCTTCCTTGAAGACCTCCTTTTCGTTCGTCGTGCGCAGATGGGTCTGGTCAGCCCAGTGCGAGGGGTCGATGGACTCGGCCAATTCCTGTATGGCATCGTCCAACTCCTTGCCATTCTTCTTATCGGCCACTGCCGTGCGCAATCCACTTAGTTGGTTTAGAACATTCTGTTTCACGCCGAGCGGGCCAAACACCACGATATTGAAACTGCAGGAGGATTTGTTACCGGATGCATCGGTCGCGAGGCAATGAACAGCGTTAGTCCCGATCGAGAATGTAGCGCCTGACGGAGGCACACATTGGAGTAGCACGTTGGCATCGCAGATGTCAGCGGATATTGTCGTGTATTCGACTATAGCACCGGCCGCGTTCGTCGCGTCAATTGCAATGTCCTCCGGGCAGGTGATGATTGGCGGTGTAGTGTCAAGAACAGTCACTGAAGTGGAGCACGTTGTCGCGGATTTTCCATCGCCGACCTCCAAATTCACCGTGAAAGTTCCTAGCCCGGCAAACTGGACAATGGGGGTCGGACCAGTCGCTTTGCCACCAGCGAAAGGACCCGTCCAACTGTAAGTAACTGGATTGCATTCGCCAGCGGTACCGCCTGAATCCAGCATGACGCTGGTCAAGGCACCAGCGCATTCGGCGAAATATGGACCCTTAGCGTTGCAAGCGGGCGTCACGATTGGCGCCCGGAACGTGCCATCCCGACAACCAGGGAATCGGCCATCGCGATAACTTCGATCAACAACACCATTGGTATTCAGCCACATTCGATCCCACATCTTGGCTTGGAAAGGCGGTCCGGGAGGTGAGTCAACGTGTTCGCAATTTGGACTTCCGAACGGGTCGTCACAGCATGCAGTTCCTTCATGCCCATACAGTCCTCCATAAGCTAACACGAACTGTGCTTCCAAGGTGGGCCCTGGGAAACCCCTTTCACCAAGATTAATTGCTGAGGTAATGAGCATTTCGACTCCTCTGCCGTAGTGTTCCCGTACGGTTGGCACGTCATCACACTCGCCGGCTACTGGAACACTGAAAATGGAAACGTCCATGCTATCGAAGTATTTGTTAATACCGACGCATTGAGGCACCGTGCCCGCGACAAATCCACAACCGCCACGCCAAGGTAATGCTTCGTGATTCTCCTTCTCCAGATACACGACTGGATGGCCTGTTGAGTAATCCAGAATTGAGGGATCATCTATGAAGACCTGTCTTCCATGCTCATGGTAAACGGCGCGGACGATTTTCTTATCTATTGGTGAGTCATACCGCACTTCGAACTCTACGCAAACAATGTCACCCTCGTGATTCCCTATTGGACAACCGATATCATTTCGATCGGCATCAACATCATTCCAACCGAAGAATAGGTAATATTGCACCAGGTAATAATTGCTTGGCGCTCCATCAAGTCGCGTGCAACGTCCGTAAAGGCAGTCCTGCCTGTCACGTCCAATTGTCCAAGTACGCGGATCATTCGGGTCCTTTCCATTTTGATAATCAGATTCAGGAGATTTGAATTTCAATCGGTAGAAATAGTGCTCCGGCAACGTTATCTTAACCATGGGAATGACGATCTCAAGTGTGAGTGGTAAACCCCCAGTTGACGCGACGAGCGTTCCAGGATCGTCAGTCCCATTGTAATCTGTCGTGCGCTGTGGGTGGTAATAAACTTGCAGCTCGCAATGAGCCAAATACCATGAGATCGGCAATGGCGGGAAATCGTCATCCGGATCATCTGGCCGCCAAGCTGGTGCAAAGGTGGACAGCAGTTCCGCTTCTAATGCATCCGGAATGCCGTCGTGGTCGCAGTCTTGAGCGGGTGCGATGGTCGCCACTATCAGGAAGTAGCTGAGGCAGGAGAACCAGACACCAAGCCGGGTCACGTTCGGAGCGCAGGATGAATCTGGCACGCCCTCACCCCGGCTCTCTCCCCTAAGAAAGGGTGAACCGTTCGTCCGTCTCTTGAGGTAGGCGAGAGAGTTTTGAGGATGGAAAGCGCGGCCTTTGAGGCTTGCGACGAGAGCGAGGAAGGTTTTCATAAACACGATTTTGCGATCTGGGTTTCGTTTAATTCGATAACAAACAGATTTCTTGTTGAGACGAGGAATGATTCACTTCCGGTCGTGGCCACCGCCCTCGTGGCGGGTGGCGTGCGGCACGATGAATACGGAGCACGGATCTCCGAATATGCCTCCGGCTGACAGGATGGACTGTTCACCCGTCTGCGCATCCACACGGAAGATCGCCCCTCGACCTTCAAAGCCGTTCAAATCACACACGATCAGGCCCCCGTCGGCGTCCACCCCCACGGAGATGGGGTCGCAAAAATCCCCGAGCTTGGAGATCACCGTTTGTGCTCCAGTCATCGCATCCACCGAGACAATCCCTCCCGGCCCCTCCTCAAACCTGGAATTGGCGAAAGCAGATGGATCTGCGGCGTAAATGACTCGGTTCGGGGCGACTGCGCAGCCCAAGGCGCTAACGAAGTTGCCGCCTAGCGAAAGCGTCCGCTGCTGACGGGTACGGACATTCAGCACGATCAAACCGCTGCGGGCCTTTCCATCCGTGGCATTCGGATCGGCGATGAGCAGGTTTTCCTCGTCCAGGAATGCGATGGAGAACGGGAACCCGAGGAAGCCGCCAAATG
>DATDFW010000349.1:0-5331 GCA_036522375.1 Nitrospiraceae bacterium | reverse complement strand
GCGCTGTTCACTTTTATACACTTTGCGACCTGTTCCCGGCGTTGAGGCAGGCAGGTTTTGCAGAGGCAGCCACCATACTGCTTCGTGGCGTGTGTGCGCACGGGGCTTCGACAGGAAGAGGCCCGCAAGAAGATCCTTGTGGCCGAGCTGGCCCAACTTGACGCCCTGACCGAAACGATCTCCCTGGACGAAAAGCGAATCGTGCAGATCTTGCGCACCCGCTTGGGCGATCTCCCGGCGCTCTTTTGTCGACACGTCCCGCTGGCCCGCCAGATGTTGCGGAAGCTCCTCGATGGGCACATCATGTGTGAACCGATTGTGGAAGGCGGGAAGCCCGGCTATCGCTTCACGGCTACCGGAACATTCGACCGATTACTGACAGGTTTGAAGGTTGGCAACGATGGTGGTGGAGGGCAGGGGAGTTGAACCCCCGACCCCTACGTTGCGAACGTAGTGCTCTCCCAACTGAGCTAGCCCCCCACAAATATTTATATTATTTAAATAAAGTCAATATGTTATCAGTAAAAACACTACCATGCCTAGTATATACTTTTTTCACTTGTCGAATTGTACTGTAAGTGATGTCGTCATTCAACCAGCCGTTGAGACTACGAGATGGCATGACCTCGCCCCCTATAAACCAAGCCGGATCGAGAGTTAGGATTTCTTTCGACCGGCGAAAGGAGGGGGTTATGGCACGCAAGCGGTATACGGCAGAAGAGATCATCGGACAGTTACGAACCATCGAAATCGAACTGGGCAAAGGGCTTGCGGTGGTCGAGGCTTGTCGCAAGCTGGGGATTACAGAACAGACCTACTACCGGTGGAAGAAAGAATACGGCGGGCTGCGCGTCGATCAAGCCAAACGGTTGAAGGGACTGGAACAGGAGAATGCGCGCCTGAAGCGCTTGGTGGCGGATCTCTCACTGGACATCGTGCGCACGCCATAAGTCCTCCCGTTCCGCTCTCGTCGAGAGCCGTGGACGCTGTCCACTATCAGTCGACGATCAGACGCCTCATCTAAACACTACGACCATACTGGACCTTTGGATAGATCAGAACTGACCCGAATTGCTCAGTGTGAAGAATTGATCAAATTTCGAGATAGCCAGACCTGTTTGAGTGACCTCTCGTGCAGTACTTCTGAAATAACTCGGATGTGAGCAATAGTGACCGGACGGCCAGTGATCCTCCAGGCAGAATTGAATTGAAAAATAATATTACGAAGGTGATGACTACCGAGAAGCACGTCCGAGTGAGGCCCGGGCAGCAGGCGTTCGGACCTTTCGCAGAACTCATTCCATTATGACCAAGGGTGCAATACCCCAGGAGCAAATCATGAGGTTGTGGAACCAAAGCATTGCATTGTTACCTTTTCTGTTCATCGCTGCCGCGTGCAGCCATACGCTCCCGCCGTACACGGCGAATTCGGTGCCGCCCCCGCAATATACTGCGCCAGCGCCAGGCACCATTGAGGTGCCTGTGTCCCAACTTCCTGACTCAACGCTTCCCGTTACCCTCGTCATCGATCTCACCCCCCTGGAACGGACCTTACAGAGGACCATGCCGGAACGTTTCAGCGAAGCCAAGCATCCGTTGGGCAATGACTACCGGTGGGATTTCGTTAGAGAAGGAGAACCGCAAGTCTCCATTCAAGACGGCCGGGTGACCATCCATGCCACGTACCGAGGAGATATTGAAGCCAAAGAGGCCCTCCGCCGCTGTCGGTTAGATCCGGTCTATCCAGTGCTCGATACCACGGGCCAGCTCGAACTTGGGCAAGAGGGGAACGTCTTCGTCCTAAATCTGAAAAACCCTCAAATGACCATTGATCTCAAACCGGAGAGCGAGAGTAAGTGCAACATGTTTAATAGCCCGGTCAAAGATCAACTCGCGGAACTCCTGAACCGCGGCACGCTCGTTCAGAACATCAAACGGGCCGTAGATGAAGGGGGGTTCCAGATTCCCTTACAACAGGTCTGGACCCGGTTACAAGCGCCAGTCGCCGTGAATGTCGCGACCTTTAACACGCAGGCCTGCATCTATGGGAAACCCGCAGAAATGGCGATCGGAACCCTGAAGGGCACGGCCCAGCGGACGACCATTCCCATCAGTGTCAAGGAAACACCGACGGCGACGTTTGAAAATTCCTGCAGTAAGCCGTCCGACAGCGCCATGAAAGTTTCCTTCGGAGCAGCCCTCCTCGAGGGACAGCCGTATAAAGTTTTGGCGTCTGTGACCGTACCGTACTCCGTGGTGAACCAAGGGCTACAGGAGAAGCTGTTTCATCAACCATTGAAGGTCGGTGGAGAGGATATGGTCATCGAGCAGGCCACGGCTTCAGACTCGTCAGGGAAGGTGCTGCTCACCATCCGCACCACGGGAGCTCTCAATGGCAGCATCTATTATTGGGGCACGCCGAGTCTGGACGGCTCGGGGGCCGTGCTGACAATCCCTGATCTTCAGATGGCCAGCGAGTCGAAAACCATGTTGGACACCATCAAAGTGGGATATTGGCAACTCGTCGATCAAGCATTACGAAACAAAGTACAAGCATCGACACGAGTCGATCTGACCGACCGGATCGCAAAGATGCAATCCGCAATCACAGGTACGCATACGAGCGGTGAGGTGATCACGGCGATGACGATGGCGCGGCAGCAGCCTCAGCGCGCCTATTCGACCCCGGGAGCGCTCGTGGCAGATATTCTATTTGAGGGCACCGCTGGGGTTACTGCGCCAGTGGCAATAGAAACCCGCCCCACGGTGGAACAGACGCCAAACAAGGCGCTCAGCCTCTCACAGCCGTCTGCCAAGAGGTAACCGGCTTTGCGCATTAGTATTCGGACCAGCCGCATCTGAATGCGTCTGGTCCGAATACCGGCGTTAATGGCCAATTTGAGAAAGAAGCATATCGGAGGATTCATTTCGAAGATCAATTAGGTGAGGGAGGCGGCCAAATCCCACCTTGAACATCACGGCAAGAAGTGAAGCTTTCGAGCAGGGGCGAATAGGTCGTGACGAGTCACCGAATGGTTGGGTGACCTGTGGATTGATAGTTCGCTGCGACTCTAGAATCTCTTGAAGCCGACAGTTGCCGCTTAGTCATCGACTTATATTTACTTTCGGCTACTGCCCAGAATGCATTGCACATTTTGATGAGCGTGTGGCGGTCTCTCGTCAGACGACCGTCTGGGAGTCATTGAGAGAAGCAGTGCTCCGCTTCATTGGAGACCAGCGCGTGAGGCTGAGGAAACGCTCTAGCACGGTAATCGCCATTGAAGATGTCCCGTGAGGTTGCGAAGGGGCGAGCCCGGAGCTGTCCCCAGTAGTAGCAGAACCGTATACCGTATTGCAGGCATGCGGACGGAGAGTGTCCGCTTTTATACATCCTGAGTCCGCATGCCTAGTAAGTTTGATTAATCGAGGTCAGTCGGACAATAAAGGAGGCCACCGTGTTGCGACAAATATTTTCGTTTTTCTCGCTCTTCGTGATACCCGCCGTCATGGTGATGACTCCTCTGGAAGCCCAATCGGATCCGGCGGATCCGGAAGAGCTCGTGTATATGAAAGCCGGGCATAAAAAGGTGGAGGGGGTAGTGACTGAGCTGAACTCCGGTCTCATTATTGTCAAGTCGTCTACCGGAGCCACGCTCACGCTGACCGAAGGGGCGGCCTTTCGTCAAGGCAAGCCCGTCCCAAAAATCGGCGATGAAATGACGCTCTGGGTCAACGAAGGCAACATGGTTATGGCTGCCTATCCGAAAGGACAGCCCGGCAAGGCTCCTCGCTTCATCACCGGTAAGCTCGCAACGATTGATAATGGGAAGTCCCAGATGACACTGTCGACGTCGGAAGGGGAGAGGGGCTATAGCCTCAGACCCGAGAGCCGCATGTTCAGGGACATTGCTGTCGGCTCTGATGTCACGATCGAAGTGAACGAAATGGGAGAGGTCATCGACATTCATAAGGGCAAAAAGTAAGGCGTTCGAGCGTGTGAAGATGAATACAAATGTTTGGTATCTCGAATAACGTTCCTTAGGGTTGAGTAAAATCATTTTCCTGCGTTGTCGCCCTTTTGCGCAGACGCTCAAACTGCTGCTGCAAGGTTTTCAGCTCCTGGTCGGATAAGTTTTCTAAATTGATAACGCTATTGCGGGCACCTTTCACGCCATGGATAAGTTCATCAAGTTTCAGATGGACCACCTTAGCATCGCGATTTTGGGTATTTTGGAGTAGAAATACTATAAGGAAGGTCACAATGGTGGTACTCGTATTGATCGCCAGCTGCCACGTGTCTGAATAAGCAAATAGCGGTCCAGTCGCCATCCACGTCATGACGACGATAACAGCAGCAACGAAGGCCGTTGGTGAGCCCACGATGGCCGACAAGTATTTTGCGAAGTTATTAAATGCATTAGTGGGCATAGTTTATTCCTCTCTGTAAAATCGGAGAATGAATGTCCTCAGAACTATTTGTTTACCGGAACAGCTGGGAACATACGTCAAACCTCAATAAAAATCGACTTCTCCGCCCTCGACGATGAAGGAGGCACTTTACCGCGAGTGGTGAGCTGTCCTCAGGAAGCTAGATCTGACGGATTGGAATTTCGAGGGTTTGCGAGCCGGAAATCTTGCAGATATCATTTGGTTTGCTCGTGAAGGCAAGTAAATGACAAATTAAGAAAATCGGCAGGGAACTATTGTACTTTCGCTCTTCGATGGTGCAAAAGATGATGCCAATGATTTCTATGACATCCTGCAAGTACTTTTGCTCGTGGACACAATCTCCTTTTTGTTACTGAGGACCGACCATTCTTTCAATGCTATGGGCGTGCTGAGAACCACCGTGTAGTTCACTGGAAGGGGACTCAAAGATGCGTAGGTGAACGACCGTACCCGCTAACCAGCCCGTCAGACGCGCCCCGAGTCATCGGACTCGCCGGGGTTCGTCAGTCTCCTGACAAAATAAAGGCCCGACACCTTCCGGAGCCTGGCCTTCTCAGATTCCGCCATGGTTGATCACCGTGTTTCCATATCGGTTTCTCACGCTCCTACATGCTACAGCATCCGCGGCTGTCACCCTGGTCAATAATAAGCATCTTTCAGGTGAGCCCGTGAATCCACGGAGTGTAGGTCTGATCGTGGTCCCCATCATGAGCTTCTGGCGTCGTTTAAGGGGAGGTCATTCTACGGCGCGCGATAGAGATTCAATCCTAGCGCTTGAGATAGCTCTCCAATCGCCTCGTGCTACGTATGCTTCATACCGTCGAACAAACTCTTTGCCACACTCCGCGCAGTAATAGAGCGCTATCACCGGGCCCGTATCTC
>DATDFW010000348.1:0-10123 GCA_036522375.1 Nitrospiraceae bacterium | reverse complement strand
CGAGGCGTTCAGCACGAGCCCGCCGCCGTGGGCCACGCCGGTTTCGATAACGACCCGCGGCTGAATCGACCAGATCAGCTCCTGGATCGCGATGATGTCCTGCGGGAGCTGGATGATCGGCCGGCCCAGCCAGGTGAAGTGGTAGGTGTAGCGGAACTTGCCCGTGTCGCGCATGAACTCGCGGCCCAACTGATGCAGGTCCGCTTGCTGGCCGAGCGCCCGGATCATGTCGCGCTTCTGCTGCTCGAAGCGCTCGATCTCGCGCATCCCGCCGCCAGGCTTGGTTGTCGTCATTAATGCTACCTTTCGGATTTACTTCTACACTGGCGGGGCCCGCGTCGTGACGGATATCCCGGATCATTTCCTGCGTCCGTGCCGCGACGCGCTCGACCTCACGCATCCCGTCGCGCTTGGGCGTCTTATATAACACATCCGCGCCGAGAGGGTCAAGCCCGACGCCGCCTTGCAGGCCCGTCACAGCTGGCCTGCGCGGTGGTAGCGCATACACTCCGAAACCAGCACGTCCCCGCTGGCGGAGATCGTCGTGTGCCTCCCAATCACGCAGCTTTCGTCTCCGCCTCACGGACGACGTCGCGCCAGTGGACCGCCCCGGAAGTGACAAGCTTGCCCGCCCCGTCGCCCACGTTGGCAATCGCATCGAGGACCGTGACGTACGGCGTGAACGCGCCGTGCAGTTGCGGGTAGGGCAGCCGCTGGTAATCCATGTAACGCACCTCGACGCCCCGTTGCTCGAACTTCTCGTGCTCCAGGTAGTTCAGCGCCCCGTGCCCCGTGACGTAGGTGTCCGCTCCCGCCGATAAGCAAAGATCGACCAGGCGCTGCGTGCTCGACCCGCCGATGCCACTCTGCGACGACCGGCGGAACTCCGCGGCCAGGCCGAGCCAGCGGGCGATCGTCTCGGTGGCGTGGATGTTGAACTCCGCCAGGTTGTCGGTGTCGTGGCGGTAGATCTGCCGCGCGAGGTCGAACATCAGGGCGAAGTATGGGGCCTTGGCGTACGCGTGCTGCAACGTCTTGAGGTGCCGGTCGCGCCAGTCGTCGTCGGCAAAGACGACTTGGTTGATGAGCCGGCCGGAGCGTTTGCGGTCCAGCGGCGCCGTGAGCCAGGCGACGCCGTCCGCGGTCTTGACCTGGACGCGGGCCATGAAGCTGCGGCCCTGCGGGAGTTGCACGTCGTCGTAGTGAACAAATACGTCGGCGAGGCGGACCTGCTCGAACAGGCCGACCCAGGGCAAGAACATCGGCTGCGAGACAACGACGGTTCGGGTCATGTCAGAAAGTTCTCCGTCACGGCATAGCCGATGCCCCCCTTGCCGACGGCATTGCCGGAGTAGAACATGTAGACGCGCTCGCCGTGGGGATAAAACGCGGGGTAGCAGACCATTTCCGAATCCCAGCCGGCCGCGGAGCGGTCGATCCCGGCCAGGTCATCGCGCCGTTGCCACGCGAAGCCGGAGTCGTCGAACGTCCCTGTCCGTCCCAGCCCGACCACTGGCTCCGTTGCGGCCCGCAGCACGCGCGACGGGTCATCCGGATCGACGTCGATGTAGGCCAGGTACGGCATGTCGTCGGCGCCACGTGAAGCGAAGTAGAGCCGGATCGTCCCGTCGGTCCGGCGGTACGGAACAACTCGCGTGGTGTGCGTTTTGAAAAATCCGTCGCCCGACGGGGCATAGATTTGCCCCAACTTGCGCCAGCGTATGTTCAGCGGCATCGTCGTCGTCCGTTAGATAAGGTTGCGGGAGACGACCTTCTGCTCCGACAGGGCCGGACGCACGAGCGTTCGCTCCTCGCAGTTCTTCATCACTGTGGCGCCCGCCGCCACCACCACAAAGTCGCTCAGTTTGACGTTGTCGCGCAAGGTAGAGTTCACGCCCAGGAAGCAGTTCGCGCCGATGTCACAGCCCCCCGATACAACCACGTGGGAGCTGATGAAGCAGTGGTCGCGGATCGTCGAGTGGTGCCCAATATGGTTGCCGGACCAGAGCGTCACATTGTTGCCGATGCGGACGAACGGCTGAATGGTGTTGTCCTCAAGGATGAAACAGTTGTCGCCAACCGGCGTGTCGTAGTACGTTGCACGACTACTGATGTAAGTGGCCAGAGTGTAACCGTTCGCCTTTGCCTCGGCATAGCGGGCCTGCCGCACCTGATTCGTGTTCTTGTACCCCAATGCAACGAACATGCAAAATTCCGAAGGAGGATAGGTCTTGGCAACATCTTCGAAGGCGACTATGGGCTTGCCGTGATGGCACTCCTCGGTTATGAACTCCCGACCGTTCGTATACGCTTCCACACGGTATGTTGAATCGCGCTCGAAGTAAAATGCAGCAACCTCGGCGATCACCCCCGTGCCATAGATGATTAGTTTCGGCATGGCCCTAATCCCTTATTGATTCGTACCATCACTCCTGTCGACGATTCCCAAGAGGAGCTTGTTTTTGCGCCGTCTCGAAGGCATCCAACATGAAGCCGATCTCAACTAGCACCAAACGGTTTTCTCGGTTCTAGCGCTTAACAATGACACCCTACCGTCGAGACGCGCACGCTCCAGGTACGTTCGATGAAGTCGAGAATGTCGTAGCGCGTGGCATCGGCATGCGTCAGGACGAACTCGGCGATGGGGCCGGCATAGCGCGGCAGCAACTTGCCGTGGGGCCGGCCGGCCATGCGGTGGTGCGCTGCTTGAACCGTCTCCTTGGACGAGACCCCTTGCTGATGCAAAGCCGTGGGGCGACTGATACCGACGAGGCGGGCGACTGCGCGACCTTGAGTCCCGAACCGCAGTGGAGCAGGAAGTGGCTGAGCAGCTGGCTGGAATAGTAGTCGTCGCCGCAACATTCCCGAAAGGCAAACGCGTAGCGCAACAGGCAGGGTTTGCCATTCCTTTCTGTCGCGACTATTTCCCGAGATGACATCGGGACTTCCCCGTTAGGAACTGCGATCAGATAACGCCCACAAGAACGAACCAGCACATCGGATTCTGTTCTCATGTTAGCGTACCATAACTAGGACAAAAAAACCGAATACACGATCCCACACATCGTCGCGGCATCGTAAGGATTCTGCCGAATGCTGTCGAGCGGAACGTCTGCCTGATCCTGCTGCCACGCTGGCTCATCGTGTCAAGCCGGAGCTTGGAACCGCAGAATTTGGTGGCGGCGTGGATGTCATGTATGCCAAGGACAGAGCCGTCTACGTGCAATGAACCTCCATGCAATCCCTTTCCTTTCATCGTTTCAAGATACCTCGAGGGCTCCCACCCGGTCGCGGCCGTTTTGATCTGTGGCGGAATGCGCTTTGAATGATCGCAAAACCACGCCCGCAAGTCTACATCATCTTCAAGCTGCTTCCGGATCAGGTCCAACCCTTCCTCCCATGCTTCCAGCGATTCTGCACGGAAGGTCTGTAGAACGTGCATCAGGTAACCTCTTCTTGAGAGTTCGAGGGAACGATCTTGAGGAAAGTAGCGCTCTTTGGCCTGCCAGAATGACTCGGCGACATACGATGACGTTAGCGAGACACGAGTGATCTCGCCAACCCACGGGTGCGAAAGGACGTTGTCTTTCTCGTGCAACGGAAAAAACTCAGGATGCACGGAGCCGCTTCGCAGTCCATGTCCTCCATTACTGTCGGTCGAATGGCCAACGATGGTGACTGGTGGAGTCAAATTGACATACTGCCCCGCCAGATACGCCAGGACAAACGAACTGTAGACATCGGGATAGCGCCCGAACAGGCACGCTCCAGCACTGCGATGGAACTTGGTGATTAGGGACCGCGAAACCGCTCCATGGTAGAAACTGGGCAGCGTGAAGTATTGCTGCTGGAATGCGGTGACTTTTCGAATTGCGGCACATCCCCAACTCGGCTCCCAAGTTGGGCCTCGGACGATCGGTACACGCAGGTAGCTGGATTCCCGAGGGCGACCAGCGATAGGCCAGACGTAATAGGGTGGATCCCAACGAATCAACTGAAACGGTGACGTTGAGACGAACTCATTCAAGAATGTGAGCCCGTCGGGCAGCAATCCATCGTCGTCCCCGATAAAGATGACCCATTCACCGGAGGATTTGGACAAGGCGAGTTCGAAACTTCGCGCCATCGACAGAGGACGATCGGAACGATAATAGCGGAGGCGATCGCAATTGAGATCTTCGCAGACCTGACGCGTCTCCGGCGTACTGAAGTTGTCGGAGACGATCACTTCGAAATCATCAAACCGCTGCTCCAGGCACGTCATTAGCGCGAACCGCAGTGTTGCCGCCCGATTCCGGGTGGGAATGACAATACTGAACTTTGGATTTCCCATGTCTAGCTCTCCTCGATTATTCTCGGCTCTTTGGATCGTTGGGACGATCGGATAAATCACGCAATGCCTAATTCACGCAGCGCAGCGCCGCGCGTTCAAAGCTTGAAGATCGCAGCGCTCGCTTTCGATCAACTCGGGGTGGTCCTTCAGAAAACTGTCACCCATGCGTGAATTGCCGACCACCACATGAGCACGTTGAGCCAAGTTGACCCATTCCTCTTGCAGCACTTCATTCTGCGCTATCCGCGTATTATCGATGCGATCCATCATTTCCTCAACGACTTTGCGAATGTCTTCCGGCGAGTTGTTGACCCACCGTATTTGCCGTCGGGCAAAATCAAGGCCTACCTGGGTGTAGCCCAGGTTCGTACTCAGGATCTCCGAAAATGACAGAATTCGCTTTTCCGGTTCCGAATACAATAACTTGGGAATGAACACGCCGTTTCCATACCAGAATGGCAAAGCCAACGAGATCCAGTTGGTCATCACTGTGGGAACGCCAAATACAGGAGGAACGAATCCTAGGCCCGATTGCGTTCCGATGTAGAACCGGCTCATAGCGCACAGGAAAATGTCCATCCAGTCCGAACGCCAAGAACTATGGGCGTAGTCAACTAGCCCTGGGACCGACGGCAAGGGTGCTGCCGAGCGATCCCCCATGCGGATTACCCATCCGCCACGACGGACAATGGCGCCGATGGCCGGCAAATAGGTCCTGACGTCGGAATCGCGCGACGATTGAGAATCTCCTTCACGGCCACCATGGTATCCGGAATCGCGAACATGCAGACCGACAAACCATGCACCGTGGGGCACCCCCATCCGCTCGAGGTTCTCCCAACCGCGATTGATCGTATCGTCATCGAGCTTGAGTAAACTGCCGCGACCTTTATCCTCCCATGCCTTCTGAACGGTTGCTCCTGCGATTGGAGCCCACAGTCCTTTGCCGAAGATGTCGTGCATTGGCAGATAGTCTTCGGCGGCCCTTGCATCTTCTTCTAACAGCGCAATCTCGTGAGGATCCGATATCACTGTAACATAGCGCTCCCACAACCTTAAAAAGAACTCATTGCTAATGGCGCGGGAAGGAGCCAACATCACAATCCGTTTTTCAGGACGCCAGCCCATCAACCCTATCTTGAGATAACCGTCAAGATGTGCAAGGTGTCCAATTTGCTGACACCAGAGTTGACGAAGGTAACGAGCGTTTTGGCTCGCCCCAGCCCGCCGAGCTTGCAAGCCGGCTTGTATCGATCTCGTTCGTTGATAATGAATCTGAGCGTCCTCAAACTCACCTCTCGAAACTAGCATCGTCCAAATGTGGCAATAAGCGTCAAGACTATCAACGTCCATAGACATGGCAAGACGGTATTTCTTTTTTGCTTCCTCCCTCTGACCGCGGTCGCTTTGCTCATCAGCCAGATCGGTAATGGTCATTTGAAGGTGGAGAAGGTCACGGGTAGGGCATGCGCTTGGGTACCCCATCAGTGCGGCGTTGAGGCAAACATTAGCCTCGACAAAACGGTCCTGTCGGATCAGCGAGATGACTCGATAGATCTCCAAGCCGCGCGAAGCGGGTGCTAGTGCAATCGCCCTCAGGCAGGCGAGCTCGGTCAGGCGCAGATGCTTCCACTTAAGGAACGTAGCTGCCAGCGCGAGCCAGCCTTCCGGTCGTGTCGGACGTATTCCGAGCCTGACTACGTCGCAAACAGCCTTGACCAGGAAGTGAATCCCGTTGAGAATCAACCACATCCGTCCGGACCAACTTGTCTCTTGTTTGAATCGCCGTCCCTGCACCTTGAACCAACAACCGGCATAGATCAGCAACCGTCCGATCTGCGGTAGTCGCTTTCGGTATGCAAGGATCGCCAAGCGCCAGATCTTCATTACTTGATTCCTCACCGAAACACTGCCCGCAAATATTAGCGCCAGTTCGCGGATGAATTCATTTCCTGCTTGCAACAACACGGAGCCATGTCATCCCTGAGGCTGTCCATTCCAAGGCAGTTCCTCATGCTTGAACTCAGCATGCTTGGATTCAAAGCCCCCCGCGTCCTTTGATGTTGGCGCGACATAGGGCGCTGGCTGTTGATCGCTTCTACCTTTTCGCTCGAGCCAATGAATTTGCATACGTTGGCAGTTCATATTAGTACTGAGAACGCTGATCTGCCGTTGGAGGTCCCGCACCTGGGCCTCGGATTTTGTCATCATCGCTGCGTAAACCCACCGCAATGGAGGCTTCACACACCGGATCCATACCGGCCTGAGGAGCGAGCGAACGATCCGTCTTGCGCGGGCGCCCAAGCCCAAACATGTTTGAGTGCCAGTACCTGTCTTGCAGTTTTGTGTCCCATCAGGCGAAGCGGACAGCTCACTTAACACGGACATCACGAAACGTTCTGCCGCTTGTTCGTACAATGCCCAAGTTTCAGTCAGATCGACTGAATGAAGGCGAATCGGAGTTGCAAAGAACTTACGATGGTGGGCGTTGGCCGACTGGCTGACCCAGGTTCGCATGCTGTCGGCATCACAAAGAGGATATGGATAATCTGTATGTGTGCGCAACGGCGTCAAGTCAATGAAACAGAGATCGTCCGAATCAGTCACAATGTGGATATCTTCAAAGTCGGGGACTGCCCGAACCAAGAAATCGTCATCCACAGTAATCTTTGCTCGACAAGTCTTATCTGTTGGCCTGACTAATAACGGATGCAAATGGAAACAATGCTCTAGTAGTCCTTCATTTCCTACCTCCCACAAGAAGATCGATGGAGTATAATTCACTTCATTCTTGCAAATATGGGCGACTGCTAATGGATGCAGGTGATCAAACGCTGCTTTCATCAGTCGCCGGTGTGGAAGATCAAGTTCTATTGCACCCTCTCGTACCAGCCCCTGCAAGACTGGCAAGAACTCTTCCTGGAGCACTCTTGCACTGCCCGCCATGATTGCACGCTTCCCCTGCATTTGGATCTCATGCATGTGTTTGAACGAATTGGCGCCAAAGACAGTGTCAGCGCAACTGAACACGTACGCAACATCTTCGTGTTTTCGCCTTTCTATTCCCCAGTTGTGACATGCGGTCATTGATGGGTACACAGATGCAGTGGGCGTGAACGTGTCGACTTCAACCTTGATCAGTTGACTCAATCTCGCAACTGCCCGTGACTCACGTATGGTCTTGAGATCATCTCTTTGCGTGATGATGTGATAGATGGAGTCTTGAAGCGGCATGCTCTGCAAGTTGCCTTTGGTCAACTGGCTCGGAAGGGAGTAGGTCAGAAACCTCGAGACATATTCTTCGCCCCATACGGGAACCACGAAATGGTACCTCCCGGTAGCACTCTTCGTCGCGAGCTGAGCCACAGAAGCCTCCTTACCCTTGACGACGCCGTCCCGCAGTTCCGCGGCTATTGAATCCGCAGCTTCAGACCACCCCAAATTTAGACTCAGGATCAGGACATCAGATTCCCGTGTTTGCGTAAGAACTCCCTGCCGACGCGTCCTGCTCCGAAATAGGAATAGTGGCACGCGTGGAACTTACTTCTTAGGTATCGCTGAGAACGGTTGTCTTCTTCCGAGTATTGGATCCGTCCATCAACTTGGTCCATCATTTCCATAGCCAAGCTGGCTATTTCGTCGGGTGTGTTCTCTTGGAGGGATATGTGCTCTTTCTCGAACATGCTCGAATATCGAAAATTCGACATCGGCGATCTCAAGATTTCCGCGAATGTGATCAATCGGTCTCGCTTTTTGCACCAGTAGAGTTTTGGAATGCTGATGTCACGAATCCCAACGTTAAAGAGGACGCCGAAAGGCGCTTGATTGGCGATCGCGCAGGGAATTCCAAACGCCGTTGCGACCTGGGCCAATCCGGAAGCACAACCAAGGAAGAAGCGGCAGTTTCCCGTGAGGTAGATATCGAGCCAATCGGAACGGAGGGGGTGATGCGCATAGTCGATTACTCCGTTCAGCGCGGGCAATCGCGTGGTTGACGGATCCCCCATGCGTACGCACACGCCTCCTCGATCAACGATGCAGGACATGGCATGGAGGTAATTTTCGATGCTGGCGTTCCGAAAAGAATGTATGTGATCGTCAGCTTCGCTGTAGCCTGCTTGCCGTGCGTGAATGCAGACAAACCACGCATCGCGCGGAATGCCGAGTTCCCTCATCAACGCTGTCCCTCTCGCCCGGTCCTCCTCCGAGAAGGACACTACCGGAGGCCTGCAGCCGTATTCAGCGAGAACGCGTGGGTATTTGGCGGCAGTATCGATCGGGCACAAATACGCATACGTGTCGAACTTTAGACTGTCTGGAGCGTCGCAACACGGCAAGAGTCTGTTGTTCCTACCCCAATTCGTGAGTAGGTTGCAAATGAGGCGTGATTTTACATTCCAATAGTACTTCGAATAGAAAGAGAAGAGGCTTGAATTCAGGAATACAGGGGTCTGAAGGCACAAAATCACCGGTTTGATCCGGGGCCATCGTGGGTATAGAATGTTCTCTTTCACGACCCCATCCAGTTCTGCCGCCAAATGACCGATTCGACCAAAATTGACAACCACAATTCGGAATCCAGCCATGCGAAAAGAACAGCGAAAGAGCCATGGCAACATACTGAGTATTACCAAATACCTCATCAGTTTGGTGAGAACCTTACCAAATACGGAAAGAACGCCATTCTCCGCATGTTCCTTCTTCACGCGCTGGACCTTGGCGATAAGACCGGAAGAGCTCGCCAGCCCTTGGAGTCGCCTGCCAAGATCGGTACAAGATCGTTTGAAACAGGATATCATTCCCAAAGCTCGCGTTAGTTTTTGCAGCGGAAGGATCGCCAGATAATCTACCCCACGGTTCACGTCAACATCACTTTTCACAGAAATGGAGATCGGTCATGCATGGTTCAATGCGGCAAGATGCTTGCCGCCCTCATCCTTGACGGCGCCCACATCCTCTGCAAGTTCACTTCTCCACCATGCGATCGTATCCGCCAAGCCATCAGCCAAGCCCCATCGAGGCGTGAAACCGACTTCGACACGTTGTCGAGTGACATCGGCCACAAGGTAAGGCGGTTCGTGCGCTGGAGTTGGCAGCGATCCCAACTCGATAAGATCGAGGCCATGCATGGACTGCGCTACGTGGGTAACAACATCCCTCACTGGAACTCCAGCCCCTGTTCCAATGCTCATATCCCCTTGGACATCAGACTCAAGCAATGCAACGAAAGCATGAGCCGCATCCTGCACGTGCATGAAATCGCGCTGTTGTGCACCATGCGTACACGCGACTTCTTCCCGGCGCAACAAACCCCTTATGACCGATGGGACAAGCCGCTTCGGGTGCTCGTGTGGCCCGTACAACAAGAAGATGCGTCCCCAGGCGGCACTCAAGCCATATTGTCGGGCATAAGCATGCAAAGCGAGCCGCAGTGCATTCTTGGACGCACCATAGAGACTGTTGGGGCGACATGGTGTGTGATCGCCGCATGGCCCTTGCAGCGCTGACCAGTCGAATTCAGCACACGTCCCTGCCATCACAATGCGGCGACCGCGTTGAGCAGCGAATTCACGCAACAATTGGACGCTTGCCTCTACCCATTGCGTGTTTTCCGGAGAATTCCAAAAGACGCCGGGTGTCGCGACCCAGGCAAGATGCAGGAGGTGGGTCGGTGACACCGTGCGAAGCACCTGGGGGAGCGCTGTCGCGTCAAGCAAGTCTACCTGATGCCACTGGACCGGAGCAGCGATCGACACGGTCAACGGCTGCCGGGCAACTGCATGTACTTCA
>DATDFW010000347.1:0-2233 GCA_036522375.1 Nitrospiraceae bacterium | reverse complement strand
TGTCCGGAGCTCTTCCCATGTCGGAGGATTATTGCGCGCGCCATCTGTGTCTGCCCGTGTTTTCAGGCATGGAGGAGGCAGATGCCTGTCAAGTCGTTCACGCTTTGAAACAATTCATCGACTAACCAAAGGAGAGGTCATCATGGCAAGAGTCGTCGTCACTGGAGGCAGTGGATTTATCGGATCACATGTCGTCGATGCGCTGGTGGATTCAGGACATCAAGTCACAGTGATCGATCATCGTGTTCGTCCTCACCGGCCGGATGTGGGGTTTGAGGATGTGGATCTCATGGATCTGTCTTCGGTCCTTGCGGCCACCAAAGGAGCCGAGCATATCTTTCACTTGGCTGCGGTCTCAAATGTGAACTACGCCTATAAGTATCCGGTATATTCGACGGCACTCAACGTGATGGGCACCACCCATATTCTAGAAGCCGCTCGGATCAATGGCGCCCAGCGCGTTCACCTCGCCTCAACTGTCTGGGTCTATAACGGCGCGCCGGACGTGAACCCCGCTAACGAGACTGTCCCCTTCCACTTAGAAGGAGCCGGTCATATTTATACATCTTCCAAGATGGCGGCAGAGATGCTTTGCCACAACTATTCTCAATTATATAAAGTTCCGATCACCATCTTGCGATACGGCATTCCGTACGGTCCCAGGATGCGCGAAGAACTCCTGATTCCCATCTTTATCAAGAAAGCGTTGAATGGCCAACCGCTGACCATCTCCGGTAAGGGCGAGCAATATCGCAACTTCATCTATGTACGGGACATGGCAGAGGCCCATGTGCTCGCCATGAAAGACAAAGGAGCCAACCAGACCTACAACCTGGAAGGGACGCGAAAGGTGACCGTACTTGAAGTGGCCGAGGGGATCAAGAAAGTCCTGGGTGATGACGTCAAGCTTGAATTTGTCCCGGCACGACCAGGCGATTTTGGCGGGAAGGAAGTCTCTGCCAGCAAAGCTCTCCAGGAACTCGATTGGTTCCCCACGGTATCTTTCGAAGAGGGGATGAAACGTACTGTTGAGTGGTTCCGGGAGAAATGGGCATGCTCAATGGGGACGATACCGGCATTCTGAGGAATTATGGGGATCGTGATGCGCAACGAGCACACGCCTGGATGGCGCACGCTCATATTTTGGGGCGGCGTGTTGCTGGTGATTTTACAAGCCGAACGCCTCTTTCTTCTTCCTGAAGTCGCAGCAGCAGAGCCACCCACTGCAAGTCTTCTCACGAAAACCTTCTTCATGGGATTGAGCAACGATGCGCTCGTGGCGATGGGTGGCATCGCTCTCGCCCTCACCTTGGCGGGGATATTGACGAGCATTCTCTTCATCCGTCAACAAGCTCGAACAACCCCAGGGTTCTTTGACGCCTACAGACAAAATCTGACTCCTATTTTTATACTCATCGCACTCCTGCTCGCCTGTTTCGTCACCGCGGACGTTGGGTACTACGCCTACAATCGTCAACATCTGGATTTTGTGTTCTTCGAGTTCGTGGAGGAGTTCTTCCACGGATTGGGCGATGGAACATCCTCGCAGGCGGCCGAACAAACAGGTGCAGAACTTGACGATGCCAGCAAATGGATTTGGCGCATCGGCGGGTTTTGGGGACTGGGGGCCATTCTGATCCTGGCATGGAGGGCCCTGTTTACGCGTATTGAACATTTTGGGAGCAGTCTCTGGAACCCGATGACTTTTACGGCAAGCCTTCTGGTGGTGTCTGCTACCATGAGTGGCGCGGCTGCAGGATTTGGCCGTGTGACGCTGCCGTTTGCCGAAGCGCTCCATATTCAGAGTGAGGCCTATTATGGCCTTTCCCAAAATCCTATTCTCTTTGCGGCTAATCCCTTGCGGGATGCCTTTCTTTCCCAATGGACATGGAGGCCTTCGGCTCTTCCTCAACCAATGACCGTGGAGGAAGCGATTCAGGAAACACATCTGGCCCTTGGACAAGGGGAGGTATTCCCGTATTCCGCCTATCCGTTGGTCCGAGTGTACGGTGGCCCCGAGCCGCCCTACTTCGGTCGGCCGATCAATGTTTTGCTCGTCTTTGTCGAAGGGCTGGATCGGCGGTTTCTAGACCATATTCAGAAGACAGGTGAAGATCTCGTTGGGTCTAAAGGATCATCGGTTGAAGCCAGCCCTTCCATTCGTCTCACTCCGTTTCTTGACCGTCTCAAAAGTGACAGCCTCTATTTCTCGCATTTCTTCAGCAACGGAGTG
>DATDFW010000346.1:0-4713 GCA_036522375.1 Nitrospiraceae bacterium | reverse complement strand
CGCGTGCAGATCTGAAGCGATTTCTTTGGCGTGGCAGGGGGGAATATCTTCCTTCAGTCTCTTCAGGAGCCTGGGAAATTTCATGGTGGGAGGCACCTCGCATATCCAGAGGTGTGTGCCTGACTCCAGTTCTTCGATGTGCCGTTGCACGCGAAACCCCGGGTGCTCCATGAAATACGCTGATAAAAATCCTCCGATCGCCTGTACGACCCAGGGGTGCGCGGCGGCATAACGATAACTGACTCGAAGCTCAACGACTTGTACTGACTCTTGCTCATCCATCGGTGCACGAGAGTATAGCCTGTCTAGATGGAGAAACCCTCAGATTTTCTTGTATCCGCCAGCCTCTGCTTGACCGGTTTCATATCTGCGTGTAGGGTTCCGCGAGGTTCGATCCTTTCACGCCTATCACCGAGCAGAATCAAAGGAATAAGGAATAGGGATGACGATTGCCGTTATCGGTGGGGGGCCGGCCGGGCTCATGGCCGCGGAGACGGCGAGTGCCGCCGGCGCTCAGGTCGATCTCTATGACGCCATGGCATCGGTCGGTCGTAAGTTTCTCCTGGCTGGAAAGGGTGGCTTGAATCTCACGCACTCGGACCCCTTTCAGAAGTTTCTCACCCACTATGGGGAACGGAGAATGCAGATCGCGCCGTTGCTGTCATCATTCGGACCAGATGCGCTTCTGGCCTGGACTCGCGGTCTCGGTATCGAAACATTCGTGGGCTCTTCCGGGCGCGTGTTTCCCACCGATCTCAAGGCCGCCCCATTGCTGCGCGCGTGGCTTCGCCGGTTGCGCCAGGCCGGCGTACGATTCCACATGCGCCATCGATGGGTCGGCTGGGACGAGCAGGGAGGCCTGTGTTTCGTCACGCCAAAGGGAAATCGTTCTGTCCATGCTGATGCGGTTGTGCTTGCACTTGGCGGCGGCAGTTGGCCGAGGCTCGGCTCTGATGCGTCGTGGGTGCCATTGTTGGCCGGGCGCGGGCTTCACATTGCGCCGTTGTTGCCGTCGAACTGTGGTTTTGATGTGGGTTGGAGCGAGCACTTTCGGGCAAAGTTTGCCGGGCACCCGGTCAAGTCGGTGGCGTTAGTAGTACGGAATGATGCGGGGACTGAATCCTGGCATCGGGGGGAATTCGTGATCACGAAGACCGGCGTGGAAGGCGGCATGATCTATACGGTATCCCCCTCGCTTCGCAACGAGATTCTGACAAAAGGTGTCGCCACCTTACGCTTGGATCTCACACCCGATCGCAAAATCCCGCGCCTGGTCCACGATTTGTCGCGGCCACGCGGCAAGCGGACAATGGCCACTCATCTTGAACGCCAAGCCCATATCGCAGGAGTAAAAGCGGGACTGCTTCGCGAAGTGATCTCAAAAGAAAATTTTGCGGACCCGGCTCGTTTGGCTGCGGCGATCAAATCGTTGCCGCTGCGACTCGTCGCACCGCGTCCGCTGGAGGAAGCGATCAGTACGGCAGGGGGCGTGGCCTTTGATGCGCTCGATGATCGATTAATGATTCGCACGCTGCCGGGCATCTTTTGTGCGGGAGAAATGTTGGATTGGGAGGCACCAACTGGAGGCTATCTTCTGACCGCCTGTTTTGCCATGGGTCGGATGGCGGGCGCCGGGGCGGCAGCTTGGCTCACCGTCAATAAGACTTCCCACAGGACTACCGTCTGAGTGCGAAGCTTCTCCTGCGCTGGGTGTTTATCGAGACACGGCAGCAAGCCCGTTGACAGCTCCGATGGATCGGTATTTCTGGTCACGTTGAGCCAGTAATTGGGGAAGAGGCAAGTCGTTGAGCTGAGAAAGTTGATTGCTAAGGGACTTGGCGAGGCGCTCGGTCATGGCATTGAGGTCTCGATGAGCGCCCCCGAGCGGTTCCGGGATGACTTCATCGACGATATGCAGATCGACCAGGTCTTTCGCGGTCATTTTCAAAGCAGCCGCGGCGTCGGGAACTTTATTGGGATCGTCCCATAGGATGGCGGCACACCCTTCCGGAGAAATAACCGAATAGACACCATGCTCCAGCATGAGGACGCGATCCGAGACGCCTAACGCGAGAGCTCCACCGCTACCCCCTTCACCGATGACAATGGAAATAATCGGGACTGTGAGCCGAGACATCACCAAGAGATTGCGGGCAATCGCTTCAGCTTGACCACGTTCTTCTGCGCCGATGCCGGGATAGGCGCCGGGGGTATCAATAAAGGTGACGATGGGGTGTCCAAACTTCTCGGCCATCCTCATGAGCCGCAGGGCTTTTCGGTAGCCTTCGGGATTCGGCATGCCAAAATTCCGCTGCATCCGCTCTTTGAGGGTCTTTCCTTTTTGATGGCCGATGACCATGATGGATCGATCGTTGTAAGTGGCGAAGCCTCCGACGATGGCACGATCGTCGCCAAATGTACGGTCCCCATGGAGCTCAAGAAAGTCTCTGAATAGATAACTGACGTAATCGAGAGTGCTGGGTCGTTGGGGGTGCCGGGCAAGTTGTGTTCGCTGCCAGGGAGTCAGTTTGCTATAGAGGGTATGCTCAACCTGAGCGAGTTTCATCCGCAGTTTGCGGATCTCGTCCTGGGGTGTCGATTTCCCAGCAGGAGCCGCTGCGAGTTTTTCGATCTTCTCTTCGATCTCGCGAATCGGCTTTTCAAACTCAAGGTAATCGCGCATAGGGGGTCTTTAAAAGCGTGATCCTCGCAGGCACCCTACCCTAAATGAGGGTCTACGATAGCAGAAAAATGGCCCCTTTGCCTAGCACTTCTTCAACATCCGCCAGAAATCGTTCGCTAGGGGTCACGGTCAAGCGGGGGAGTGGGGCCGTTTCGGCTTCCAGCATGGAATCCATCCACAAAATCAGCGAGACAGACGTGCCTCCTGGGTGACGCAGAAACACCTCGCGAAGCCGCGGTAACCGTTCCGAGACGTCGGGGTGATCCGTCACTCGAATGTGGACTCGCTTGATTGTCTGAGCTTGCACCTCATGGAGCGGTTCGATCTTACTCCCTCGAATCTTCGTGCCCTTGTCTCCCCGATCCACGGTACCAGTAATGCGGACAAGGCGCTCCGGTACAAGCAAGTCTGCGGCATTTTTGTAGAGATCGGGAAAGACAATGATCTCGACCAAGCCGTGGAGATCTTCCAGAGAGAGATAGGCCATCCGGTCTCCCTTCTTGGTCAACATGCTTTTGACGTTCGTGATGATTCCACAGAGTTTCACCTCCCGTCCGTCCATCAATTCCGGCAGGCTGATGGTCGAAGCGGTGGCCAGCGCATGGATGGTCGCTTCATAGCGCGCCAACGGATGAGAGGAAATATAAAAGCCGGTCAGCTCCCGTTCGTGTTTCAATCGCTCGCTTTGATCCCATTCCGGAATGTTGGGCAGCGGTGGCATGGCAGGATGCTCCACAGAGTCTTGCCCGCTCAACTCGTTGCCAAAAATATTGGTCTGCCCCCGCTCCCGCTCTCGTTGCGCGGCTGCGCCACTTTCAATGGCTTGATCCAGGACCGCCGTCAGTTGAGAACGTTTTGCACCGGTCGAGTCGAACGCGCCGGTCTTGATCAGTCCTTCGAGCATGCGCTTGTTCACTTTATGGAGATCGACTCGGCGACAAAACTCAAAGAAGGACTTGAAGGGGCCGCCTTCATTCCGGATCTCGATGATCGACTCGACGGCCCCTTCGCCGACATTCTTGATGGCCGCCAAGCCGAACCGGATTGCGCGATCGACCACGGAAAAGTTCTTATGGCTTTCGTTGACGTCGGGTGGCAGCACCTCGATATTGAGGTCGCGACACTCCGTGAAGTAGCCGACAATCTTGTCGGCATTGCCCATGTCGGTCGTCATGAGGGCAGCCATGAATTCGGTCGGGTAGTGGGCTTTCAAATAACCGGTCTGGTAGCAGACCACGGCATAGGCTGCGGCGTGCGACTTGTTGAACCCGTAGCCGGCAAATTTCTGGATCAGTTCGTAGAGCTTCTCGGCTTTCTTGTCAGGGATTTTATTCGTCTTGGCGCCTGCCAGGAATTGTGCGCGCAGTTTCTCCATCTCCTCCGGTTTCTTTTTTCCCATCGCGCGCCGAAGAATATCGGCTTGGCCAAGCGAGAAGCCCGCCACCTTGTTGGCGATTGCCATCACCTGTTCCTGATAGACAATGACGCCGTAGGTATCTTTCAGGATCGGCTCGAGCTCAGGCACTTCATAGACGATCGGAATCTTGCCCTGTTTTCGCTTGATGAAGTCTGGGATCAGATCCATCGGGCCTGGTCGATAGAGTGCGATGATGGCGATGATGTCTTCAAAGCGGTCCGGTTTCAATCCGGTCAGCAGGTCGCGCATCCCGGAGCTTTCCAATTGGAAGAGGCCGATCGTCTTTCCCGAAGAGAGGAGGGCAAATGTCTTCGGGTCGTCAAACGGCATCTGTTCCATAATCAATGGCGGCTTGTCGGGACGCCGTTCATTGATCAGCGTCTCGGCGCGTTTGATCATCGTGAGGGTTTTGAGGCCAAGGAAATCAAACTTGACGAGCCCGATCTTTTCGACGTCACCCATCGAATATTGGGTGACGATTTCATCGTTGGCTCCTTTGTAGAGCGGCACGTGGTCTGTGAGCGGCCCTTCGGAAATCACCACGCCGGCGGCATGAGTCGAGGCGTGTCGGGCCAGTCCTTCAAGGGAACGGGCGATGCCCATCAGCTCTTTG
>DATDFW010000345.1:0-3068 GCA_036522375.1 Nitrospiraceae bacterium | reverse complement strand
AACATCCTCAAGACGCTTCTGGTTGTCCAGTCTGCCTTGGACCATGTGCCGCCGGGTGTCATTCCTCAGATTGCACAGGTGTTAGGTGTGACGGATGCCCAGGTCGCTGGAGTCCTGTCGTACTATGTTGACCTCCGGACTCAATCCCCTGGCCGACATCTCATTCGAGTATGTATAGGCGAATCCTGCACGGCTAATCACGGCGGGCGCGTTCTCCGTGCAATTCAAGATCATGTGTGCGTAGCTCTCGGACACGCTTCGCCAGAAGGGCGTTTCACTGCGGGAACGATGTCCTGCGCGGGGAACTGCGCGGTTTCGCCGACAGTGATGATCGACAACGATCTCCATGGGAGGGTGACGCCTTCCGATGTTCCGTCACTTCTGGAAACCTACAAATAGATGAATGCGACGCCGCTCTATCTTTCCAACGACACATCCTCCCTCGCGGCAGGAGCCGGACGGCTTGCCGATGCCTGGAGCGATCGCCCTGAGATTCAGTTGATTCGCACGTCCTCGCGCGGAGCCTTCTTTCTAGAGCCAATGGTGGAACGGGATACGCCCAACGGACGTGAGGCTTGGTTCAACGTGGTCCCGGGTGATTTGCCAAGCATCGTGGGGGGCGTGGGTGGGATGCCGATCGCAGGGATACCGTTTTTGCGAGAACAGAACCGTTTCACCTTCGCCAATTTCGGCATCACTGAGCCGCTCGCGTTCGACGGATATAAGACGCGGGGCGGACTCAAGGGACTGGAGGCGGCCAGGAATCTCTCGCCGGAGGCGATTATCGAAGAGTTACGTATCTCGCGATTGCGAGGTCGCGGGGGAGCGGCGTTTCCTGTATGGAAAAAGTGGCAGGTCGCACGGCAGACCGCGGCAGAGCAGAAGTATGTTGTGGCAAATGCCGATGAAGGGGATGCCGGCACCTATTGCGACCGGATGATTATGGAGGGCGATCCCTTCCGATTGATCGAAGGCATGATGATCTGTGCCGAGTCGATCGGGGCAACTCGCGGCTATATCTATTGCCGGTACGAATACCCGTCGGCGGCGCGAACCATGCGGTTCGCCGTTCAAAAAGCTCGTGAGGCGGACTTGTTGGACTGCGACGACTACCAATTCGAGCTTGAGGTGGTGGTCGGCGCTGGTTCGTATGTGTGCGGCGAAGAAACTGCGTTGCTGGAATCGTTGGAAGGCCGCCGTGGTGTCGTGCTGACGAAGCCGCCCTACCCGGCAGAATCAGGCCTGTATGGCAAGCCAACGATCGTCAGCAACGTTCTGACGTTTGCGACGATTCCCAACATTCTGGCAAACGGCGGCGCCTGGCATGCCGCACTCGGCACTGAAGGGTCGCGCGGTACGATCGCACTCCAAATCGGTGGTCGGGTAAAGCAGCCCGGTCTGGTGGAAGTTCCCTTTGGTCTGACGCTCCATGATGTCTTGGATCGATTCGGCGGTGGCATGGCAGCGGGTTCACGGTTCAAAGCGGTGCAGGTCGGTGGGCCGTTGGGGAGTCTGTTTCCCATATCGCAACTCGATATTCCCATCTGCTATGACGCGTTCGCTGAGGCCGGAGCCATTCTTGGGCATGGCGGTATCGTCGTCTACGATCATGAGACGAACATGGTGGAGTTGGCGCGGCACTTCATGGCCTTCACGGCGGACGAATCGTGCGGGAAATGTACGCCTTGCCGGATTGGGTCGGTGCGCGGTCGTGAAATTCTCGAACGGATTCAGAGCGGCCAGGGAACCTCGGAGGATCTCATCCTCCTGTCAGATCTCGGCGAGACGATGAAGACCGCCAGTCTCTGCGCCTTGGGAGGGCGAGCGCCCTATCCAGTCGAGACGGCAATCGAACACTTCGGAGATGAATTCAGGCAAGGGGCTAAGTTTGCGAGACCTGCGTGACGAACGAGAACGGGAGACAGGTCACATATCCCCTGCTCAGGTCATCACTAACCAAGGAGGACTCGATGAAGACCACCGTGTTCATAAGCGGTATGAGCCTAATCGCCGTGCTGGGATTCGGCGTGCAGCCGAGTCTGGCGGATCCTGAACGGGGGTACTCTCACGCATATTCCAGAGAACATGGCTGTTGTGGAGAAATGATGGGGCATATGGGATCCATGGGACATATGGAGCATATGGGACATGATGCCCATTCAGCCGACCATCTCCGTCACCTCTTGAAGCACCAGAAAGAAATTGGGCTGACGGAGGAGCAGGTTAAGAAGCTGAAAGCTATCGAACTGGACTTCGATCGTGGATGGATTAAATCCGATGCGGAGATCCATGTGGCCGAACGGGAATTGCTAGCGTTGGTGGAGGATGGAAAGTCCGACCTGCCCGCGATCGAAGCCAAAGTGAAGCAGAGCGGAATGCTGGAAGTGGGGCTGCGGATGTTGGCGTTCAAGGCACGACACGATGCGCTTGGGGTCTTGACGCCGGAACAACGCGAGAAAGGAAAGGCCGCTCATGAAAATAGGATGCGCGGGATGCCAGGAATGCACGAGATGATGAGCGGTCAACACGGTGGCTTACCCGGCAAAAGCCACTAGTCGGCGAAGCAGGCTCAGGTCAAGATCAACGTTGAACAAAGATCCGGCATGCCTCATCTCAGCTGCAATCCTCCCCTAACGCTCGGGGAATTTTTCAGCATCTTGCATAGAGGGCCCAGTGATGGTTGAAGTTGCTACGACGATACATCTGACCATCAATGGCAATTCGGTGCCCGCCATACCTGGCGACACAATATACCAGGCTGCTAAGAAAGCCGGGATCGCCATCCCGAGCCTCTGTGCGTCCGACCATCTTACCTCCTTTGGGTCTTGCCGTCTTTGCCTGTGTAAGATCGAGGGGCAGAGCGGGACTCCGGCAACCTGTGCGACGCCGGTGCGAGAAGGACTCGTTGTACAGACTGAAAGCACACGGCTCCAACGGCTGCGGCGCAACATCATCGAGTTGTATCTCTCTGAGCAACCAGCTGCCGGTCCTGTGCCGGAGACGCTGCAGCGCTTGGCTGTCTCCTGTGGGGTCCGTTCGGTGCGCTACGACAATCCGGTACGCCGGGA
>DATDFW010000344.1:0-6838 GCA_036522375.1 Nitrospiraceae bacterium | reverse complement strand
GGATTGTCTGGAAACACGTCGAAGAGCTGTCGGCCCAGAATCTCCTTCCGTCTGGTCATCGTGGCCCGCAGATAGGCATCGCTCACAGCCACCATCACCAATGAAGGAGTAAGGACAAGGTATGAGCCCGGTGCCGAATCGAAGAGTGCCCGGAAATCAGGCTGGCAAAGATTGGCTGACGACTCTGTCATTAGAAGGTTCCCATATATTGATGGCGTCCAGCATCTCATCGGACATTCTTGATCCCTACTTGAGCATAAAGACTGACGATTAGAAGGCCGTCGTCGATTCCGCTGCCGCTATGGGATGCTCGTTCGCCTCGGCAATTCCGGCTGGATTCTGTGGGGAAGGAACGGGATGGGTCACCGAACGTATACGGAAGATTCAATGAGTCCTCCCCGCTGGGGTTGTCAGAAATAAGCTGGGGCAGGTACATGCTTGTACTTCTGTCAGTGGCTTACTAGGGCTGATTAGCATTATTGCCATCGGTAGCAAACCTCATTAAAATTCCTGAGCAATCAACATTTGTATCGTGAGGCTGCCCCTGCATGAGCCTCCCCTGCTTCATACACATCCCTGAGTGCGGCACCTCCGTATCTGTTCGGCAAGGATTTCAAAGGCCTAACACTTTGATGGAGATCTAGCGCATGGAGACCAGGCGTGGCTGGGCGCACTCTGCGCGTTCGACGACATGAGAAGACAAAAAATTATCAGCCTTGTGAAAGAGGAGTCCTCTCCGAGTGTGAATCAGGTCAGAGTGTTGATCGTGGACGATCACGAAGTCGTTCGGATGGGATTACGGGCAGCGCTTTGCCGAGGGGGCAGCATCACCGTCGTCGGCGAGGCTGACAATGCCAAAAACGCCATCCGTGAGGCCGTCGACCTGAAACCGGACGTAGTGCTCATGGATGTCCGCTTATCCGGCGACAACGGGGTGGATGCCTGCCGTGCCATCAGGGATTCCTGTCCCGTCACGCGTGTGCTCTTTCTCACGTCTTATCAGGACGATGATGCGGTGCTCGCTGCGATTGTCGGAGGGGCGGCCGGCTATCTATTGAAGCACGTAAATGCCGAAGCGTTGCTCCGAGCCATTCATGCGGTAGCCCAGGGGGAGTCGATCCTAGACCCAGCTATCACCCAGCCGCTGCTGACCCGCATGCGGTTGCAGAAGGGGAAAGGATCCAAGCGGCTACCACTCTCACCCCAGCAGCAGCGTGTGCTTGCGCTCGTTGCCGAGGGGAAAACGAACAAGGAGATCGGCTCAGCGATCAAGCTGAGCGATAAGACCGTGAAAAACTATATCCGAGCCATCTTCCAAAAGCTGAAGGTGACACGGCGTGCTCAGGCTGCGGCCTGTTTCGTCCGCGGGGTCTCCCCTCACCCGTCGCTGGGAACCCATACAGAACCATTGAAATCCCGATAACCCGTTACGATTTACATCTCTCATGCCCATAGCAGTCCTCGAAGTTTTTCCTCTTTCTAAGGGACGTCTCGTGCTTGAAACATCTGTGAGGCGTTCTGCTTCTTCAACCAGGCAGTCATATCCTCCCCTGGCAACGGAGGACAAATGAAATTTCCCGTGGCTTCTGCGCAACCGATCGAGAGGAGGTACTTCAATTGGGCGAGATCGGCAGTTCCTTCGGCGACGGCACGCCGACCTAAGTCAGATGCAAGAGAGACCAAAGTGCGAATCATGGCGGCATCGGCCGGCATTTGCGTGCTCGCGTGGACGAGAGAGGCATCGATTTTCAGAATGTCCCATGGCAATCGCCGCAGGGCGTCAAGCGACCATGATTTCGTTCCCACATCGTCCAGTGCAACTTGAACACCCGACCGCTTCAACGTACCAATGATTGTGCACCCCCGTTCAAGATCGACTCCCGATGGCGGAACCGGCAAGTCGACTGTCACGTCGGTTGCGCATATTCCGAAGCGATCGATCAACCGGGTGAACTCCACTGCCGCATGTTCTGAGGCAAGCTGTCGGGCAAGAAGATTCACACACAGCCGAAACGACCACACACTTTCGTTCTTCCATAAACGGTATTGCCGTGCAGCCGTTTCAAGTAGCCAATGCTCCACAGCCAACATCTGTCCGCTATGTTCAGCATAGGGAATGAATGTGGAGGGAAGCAGTGGGCCGGCCGTTGGATGATTCCATCGCAACAGTGCTTCGATCGCCGAAACCGTATTCGTCTTCAGATTCAACTGGGGTTGGTAGTGTACAACCAGTTCTTCACATGCCAGAGCCTTGCGGAAATCTTGCCCGAGATTCACGCACGCGGCTCGGGATGAGCGGTCCGGAGATGTGTACCAGCATACTTGGTGGCCGCCGGCTTCTTTCGCACGATACATCGCGCCGTCCGCATGACCCAGCAGTTGATCGCCGTTGCTGCCGTCTTTTGGGAACACCACGAGTCCGATACTGCAAGTGAGCATAATGCGATGGTCCTGGATCTCAAATGGACGGGCCAACGCATCGAGAATTTTCTGCGCGATCGTCTCGACTGCGTTCACGTGAGCAGTGCCTTCCAAGACAACCACGAATTCGTCTCCGCCGACGCGCGCCACCGTGTCGGCTTGGCGTATACAGGCGCGTAACCGATCCGCTGCAGCTCGCAGTAAATGATCCCCCACTGTATGGCCGTAACTGTCATTGGCCATTTTAAAGCCATCCAGGTCAAGATAGAGAACATGCACCGGATGATTGAAGCGGTGTGCGCGCACGACGGCGTGCTCAAGTCGGTCCAGGAGAAGGGTGCGGTTGGCCAGACCTGTTAATGAATCATGCGTGGCCAAATATGCCAACTGCCCTTCTGCTCTCTGTCGTTCAATCGCATACCGAATCGCACGGACCAAACCCCGGCCGTCAGCTTCCCCTTTCCTCAGATAATCTTGCGCACCACGTTCGAGCGCCTTGGGTGCCAGACATTCGTCGTGATCTCCGGTCAGAACGACGATAGGTAGATGAGGATAGGACGTATGAATCTGCATCATGCCCTCAAGTCCTTTACCATCCGGAAGGGACAGGTCCAGAAGTATGGCGTCAATCTTTTCAGATGCGAGCACCTCGATTGCATTGCTCAGCCGGTCCGCATGGGTCAGACGGACATGATCCTGCCCAGCCTCCAACAGGGACTCCTGCGCCATACGCACATCCCCAACATTGTCTTCGACAAGGAGCACCTGAATCGCCTCTGAAGCGGATGATGCACCTTGAAGATCGTTGAAGATGGCCATGGACATAGATTGAATGCCCTTACTTGTTTATGATCGTTGACTATGAACCTAACATGTCAGACACTCGGTCGGGCTTGAATCGTCGCACAAATTAACTATCCTTCCCAGGGAGTCGAGCGGTGGAAAGCCAAAACTCATCAATGATCTCCACAACGGAGAAATACTGATTAAGATCTGCCGGCTTGGTCACATATGCATTGGCATAATTGCTGTAGCATCTCAGCACATCGCCATCCGCTTTGGAACTGGTCAATACGATGACGGGTATCCGTCTGAGATTGGGATCGGACTTGATCTGCTCCAAAACCTCGAACCCGCTCATTTTGGGGATATTCAAGTCAAGGAGCACCAGGTCAGGGGTGGGATTGTCGGCGTCCCGTTTCTCCTTTTTCAGAAATTGAAGAGCCGCAATCCCGTCGGGAACCACGTGCAAACGATTGGGCACCTTCGCTTCTGCAAGCGCCTCTTGTGTCAACCGCACGTCTCCGGCGTTGTCTTCAACCAATAGTATTTCAATGGGATCTCCGGACTCCTCTCTCCTCATATCTCCTCCCTGAACGTTCGCAGGAACTCTCCTCGGACGAGGATTGCTGACCCTCTCCACTGATCCCCCCTCGAACACCTTCGCAGCAGCCTCCACGTCTTGGGCAGACTTCATCACCTCAGTGCCGCGGTCACTCGTTATCAACCCGACCCCCTGCTTAGTCTTTGGATTGATCATGTTCAATCCTTGACAATGGGTCATGAAGCGGCCTCCCAGACTGTGGAACCACCTGGTATTAATGTGATGCGGCAGCTAGTTACGCTGCGATACACCGCTTCTCGGATGGTTGTCCTCGTAGCGTGAAAAAGAATGTGCTCCCTGTCGCCGGTTTCGACTCCACCCATATTCGGCCGCCGTGGCGTTCAATGATTTTCTTGGTGATCGCCAGGCCCATCCCATTACCGGAATATTCATCTCTGGTATGCAACCGTTGAAAGATGACAAACACCCGCTCGTTGAACTGTTGCTCAAACCCTATGCCGTTATCCTGCACAGAAAACATCCACTCGGAGGTATTATGGCCTCCGGATACGCATCGGGCCGAGATATGAATTTTGGCATCCTGGTTGCCTCTGAATTTCAAGGCATTGCCGATGAGATTCTGAAACACTTGGGTCAACTGACCGTGATCCCCAAACACAGTCGGCAGCGGATCGCAGGAAATCACCGCATGCGCCTCTCCGATGGCGATCTCTAAATTTGCTATCGCAGCCCGAAGGCTCTCGGTGGAATTGATCGGAACGAATGGTCTTTCCCGTCGCCCAACGCGCGAATAGAGCATCAGGTCGTCGATCAGATGTCTCATGCGTGTGGCCCCATCCACGGCAAAATGAATAAAGTCGTCGGCATCGTTATCCAATTTCCCCTTGTAGCGACGAGCGAGAAGTCCGCAATAACTCGACACCATGCGCAGAGGTTCCTGGAGATCATGAGACGCTACGTAGGCGAACTGCTCGAGTTCGCTGTTGGACCTAGCCAATTCCGCCGTCTGCTGCACACTAGATTCTTCGGCTCGTTTCCGTTCCGTGATGTCGATGATGGAGGCCATCACCATGACACCGTCGGCCATCTCAATAGGATTCAGACCGATCTCCAGTGGGAATTCGCTGCCGTCCTTACGCAAGCCGTACAGTTCACGGCCTGTGCCCATCGCCCGCTGGATGGGTGCGGCAAAAAACCTGTCGCGATGACCGGGATGCACCGTCTTGAATCGTTCCGGCACAAGCAGTTCCATCGACTGGCCGAGCAATTCGTCACGCCCGTAGCCAAACACCTTCTCGATTTGGGCGTTCACCAACATAATGCGCCCGACCTGATTGACCATGATCATACCGATCGGTGCGCCCTCGACCACCAACCGAAACTGCTCTTCTGCCGCTCCCCTTTCTCTAATCGTTTGTTTCAACCGGGCATTGGTCTCAGCCAGTTCGGTCGTACGTTCCGATACCCGTTGTTCAAGTTCGGCATGAGTCGCTCGCACTTCGGCCTCGGCTTGCTCGGCCCGCTGTCGAGCCGATTCCGTATCGTCGAGAATGTTCAGGGCAGCACGGCGTGCAGTTTGGAGGTCGGCAGTACGTTCCGCAACACGCTCCTCAAACTGGGTGCACAGTTGCTTGAATTCCTCTTCTCTACGGCATCGTTCGTCGTGTGCATCCATGATTTTCTGGTGGTTACGCTGATTCACCAGAGCCATGCCCGTACAGGCGGTCAGACCGATCATGGACATGGCACGATTGTAAGGTACCCAGGAGCTCACCAGTGAAACTGCGAGAAAATATCCGAGCAGTGTCAGCCCCAAGCAGACTCCCGCGATTGCGATGATGGCCGTACGACTTAGCCTCCACACCGTGAGCGCCAACGGCACCATGTACAGAACGGGAACCGCCACCTCATTCGGCGTCACGAGATCGATGAGAAAAATTCCGGCAATGAGGGATCCGAGCAGGGCATATACCCCGCTCGTTCCGGAATGACTGATGCTTGCCCCTTGTCCAGTGACCATGTGCATACCTTGCCTGCAGCGCTCTTCCTTCAGAGAGGAGTCGAGATTTCCTGACCATTCTGTTCGATTCGAGTCAAGTCAAACGCGAGTGGTCTTCCCATTTCCACACACAGCTGATTGATCTGACTTTTCAATTCGATCATCTTCAACTCTCGCCCAACGGCCACACGATTGAAGCGCACCAGTTCGGCATGGGAGGCCTTCAATTGTGCTGAATGATGATCGAGGGCTGCGGCGGTTTCTTTATGCTGGACGATTTCTTCTCGGAGCGCGCGATTGGCCCCTTCCAATTGAGAAGGCGTCGGCATTGCGAGCACCTTCGGCATGAGCGGGATCAAGAGACCCGCTGTGACGAGAGACACCGCTGCCGTCACAAGTTTGACCATTCCTTCCGTCCAGTAGACAGGGTCCCACAGGATCCAGATGGCGAGCAAATGCGTGGTACCGCAAAGAAAAATGAAAGCTCCAAACATGCCGAAGACCCAGGGAAATGCGAGGTCATTTCGTTTGCTGACCAGATAAACGAGGGCGATAGAAATGGCAACATAGGAGAGGGTAATCGTCGCATCCGATCCTACATGCAACCAGAGGAGACCGGAATCCCACAGCAGGCACTGGCCGTGTGGCAAGAAACTCTCAGTGGAGAAATTCATCGAACGGCTCCTTTCGGTAAGTCGTGACTTATTGCCCTGGTGGCAGGAGAGCTCGTTGGGAAGCATTCATGAAAAAGTTCCGACGACAGAGATGACGGCTTCAACATTAGCCTGGTTTCTGTGATGTCATCTGCTCAATATTCTTGGCACGATTCTCATCCAACGCCTCCTCGACGCATCGCAACAGCACTGCGGCAGTGAAGGGCTTCAGGAGAAAACGATGCGCACCGGCAGATAATTCCCCTTTCAACGTTGACATCGACAAGACGCGCAGTTGTGGGCGTTTCACAATCAGCCGTTCCGCCAACTCGTGCCCACTGATCTCCGGCATGACCTCGTCCACGACGAGAAGGTCGATGGCCTGCGCGTGTCGCTCGAAGACTTCAATCGCCTGCGATC
>DATDFW010000343.1:0-3659 GCA_036522375.1 Nitrospiraceae bacterium | reverse complement strand
AGTTCCCACGCTAAGCGCAGGTCTATCAACCGCTTACAACTGGTCTTTTCATTGCATCGCTCTCGAACATCGAGTCGTAGAGGTTGCACATGACAGTAAGAATTGAAAGAGAAACCCACCGTCTCAAGACGATGATTCGCGTGAGCGGTCGGCTGCAATCGACGCATCTAGATGAGTTGAAGACACAACTAGAAATGGCTCAGTCGCGGATTGTGCTGGACCTCAACGGAGTGACACTCGTGGACGTCGAGACCGTTCGATTTCTAAACGCCTGTGAGCAAGAAGGAGTCGAGTTCCTTCATTGCTGGCCGTACATACGGGAGTGGATGGTACGTGAAAAAGACAAAGAAGACTAAGGCTATGCCGCACTGATAACCAACACCCACACACATCAAAGGAGGATTCCAATGCCAGCTACGACTCTTCAAAAAAAAGACCACTCCGTGAAGGGCGTCATTTTCATCATTCTTGGTGCTGTGACTGTGATGTGCTTGGCACTGGCAACTGGTCTCCTCAGACCCTAAGGCCGAATGCTCTGCCATTCAATACGCTTCTACAAGGAGCTAACTCTATGAAGCACATCATTTTCATTATTCTTGGTGCCGCAACTGTTACGTGCCTGGTACTGGCTACTGGTTACTTCAAAGGCTAAGGCTGGAGGAACAGCTTTGCTGATACCCAGAACCTGAGGCAGACTCTCTAGCCTCAGCCGGTCAGCAAGAAGCCCAAGGGAACAGGACAGGCAGGGGGTGTGAGCGCGAGAGCCCCCATCCATTGCTCCTCATCGGAGCAATGGCCATGGAGGATCAGGCGCCAGGCCCCGTCGAAGAAGGAGGCACCCGGTGACGTGCCTACGCTGTGAGGGATTATTGGTGTGTGAGAAGTTTGAGGATCTTGAAGGGCTCGGGTCGAGTGACCATGAGTTTACCGGATGGCGTTGCCTCAACTGTGGGGCAATTGTCGATCCAGTGATTGTTGCGCACAGGCGTGTCACGTCGCAGGCAACAACATCTAAACCGGCATTGACCACCGTATAAGGAAGCTTCTTCCATGCACATTTTGGTATATGGCGGCGCCGAGACAAGCACGGCGTCGCCCGCTGAGGTAGACAGACCCCTCCTTACACCCCGGAGGGGCCTGTCTCCTTGGTGAGGGACAGAAGCGAATGGCAATCGGGAAGGAGCGGGTCTGTCTGTAGTGACGAGGAACACAACACGGAGCAGCGTCATCGTGAGCAGACCGAGCAAGAGACCATCGTCACGTTCTCAACAGGAGGGTCCGGCATGATGAGGCACAGGACAGGAACAGGCGCGACGATGCTCTTGGTGGTCGCGGCACTGTATCACCCAGGCATAGCCGCAGCACACGGCGGCACGGAGATGGAGCAAGACCCCTGCGTGCGCCAGGCAGGGGAAAGTCTCGTGCATTTCAGCGCCTATCAGCCGCAATACGAGCTCAAAGACCAATACTGCACGGAAATCCCCCAGGAGGGGCACACGTTCTTGGTCGTGGATCTCGTGGACCCTATGTTACGCAACGAGCCGGTCGGGATGCGTGTCGTGAAGGGTACCGGTAAGGATGAGGCGGAGAGTCAGATTGTGGCGGATGTGCATCCAAGCTACCACCCGGACGGAGTGCTCCGGGGCGAAGTCACGCTGGACGAGGGCCTCTACACAGTCACCATTGCGTCAGAGAAGCAGAATCTTTTGAAGCGTCCGCAGTATCTCTTGCGGGTACACATGATCGATTATCAGAAGCTGGTGCTTTCCATCGCAGGACCGTTGATCGGCATGATGCTGCTGGCTTGGCTCGTATACAAGCTCCTACGATCAAAGTGGCTGCAGCGGTGGTGGATGGCCTCTAGCTCGTAGGAGCCAGTCATCAGTACGTCAAACAGAAAGAGCAAGATTCCATGGTACGTCTACATTGCCGGAGGAGTGATCTATACCATTCTTGCCCGTTGGCTGTTCGCGGAATTAATTTCGCCTGCTCGAGCATGGATTTTCTCAGTGTACCGTTGGGATTTACGCTGCCTGGGGAGCTTGGAGCCGAGAGAAACAACACTGACATGATCCCTAACCGTGGGTTGTAGAGAACCGCCACATGACTATTGCAGCACTTCACAGCGCAGCAGAACAAGGAGGGGGCCTGATGGAATCATTGATGGAAGCTCTTGTCGGCCGTCTGGCGAGCAACGATAAACGTCTCCTGCCGTTCTCCGCTCCGACCTATGCTCAGGTTCGCCGTACCTTCAGCGACTGGGTGCGCGCCGTCTATCGACTCGAGGTGGTCGGGGCCGATCGCCTGCCCGTCTCCGGTCCTGCAGTCGTCGCGCCGAATCACGCCTCGGTGCTCGACGGGATCGTCCTAGGGGCGGCGATCTCGCGGGAACTGCGTTTCGTTGCGAAGGCGGAACTTTGGCAGTCCCGACTGCTCGCATGGGTGCTCGACGGGCTCGACGCGATCCGGATTAAGCGTGGCTGCGGCGACCACCTCGCTCTCGCACGGATGCGGGAGGCGCTTGATGCAGGACAGGCGATCGCGATCTTCCCGCAGGGCGCCGTCCGCGGCGACCGCGTCTGGCACCGGGGTGCTGCGCGCGTCGCGCTCGTGACAGGCGCGCCGCTGGTGCCGGTCCGTCTCATCGGCACGGCACAGGCTCTCTCGCAGGGCAGAATCGGCTTCCCACGGTTGCACGTCATCGTTGGAGAACCGATCAAGGTGGGACGTGCCCCTGAAGATCCGGTCGCGGCGATGGAACTGACCGAGCGGTTACGATTTGCCGTTGAATCGCTGGCCTAGGAGCCTTCCGTCCTCCAGTGCTCAAGAGAAGCGTCAAAGAGTGGACACGATGCTTGTAAGAATCCTAGCGCAGACCAAAATGTGGGGGTTTTGGCAATACATGTTTGATCTCTGCAACGAAAGTTTCCCCTGCGTGCTCGGATGGTTAATGGCTATACTCTTCGTTTTTTTGGCTGTCTTAGTGGGCTTGATTGCAATAATGACGCGCCTCAAGAATAGAAGGGAATAACGGAGGGCGTCACTCTGCGTACCACACGGCAATAGAAAGGCACGGACAGGTCCACGGACTTCGCACCATCTGCGTCAGAATCAGCCTCAGGCGATTATGAAACTTCTGTGATCCGACGTGGGATTACCGCCATGGTATGCCTTGACAAGGCCTAGGAGCGTCGATACTATCGGCGTCGTGAGCCGGACGATTCAACCGGTTCATTTTTTCTTGAGGAACCACTTACCATGGCTATTCGGATAGGTATTAACGGATTTGGACGGATCGGACGAAATGTCCTACGGGCATCACTCGAAGATCCTGATCTGCATTTTGTTGCGATTAACGACCTCACAGATGCAAAGACGCTCGCGTATCTCTTGAAATACGATTCTGTCCACGGGACGTTACCGGGAAGCGTCGAGTCTAAAGGCGATCAGATCCTCATCGATGGCAGGCCCATTAAGGTCCTCGCGATGAAGGACCCAAAAGAACTTCCCTGGAAAGATCTGGATGTGGACATCGTCATCGAATCGACAGGGCGATTTACTGATCGCGAAGGCGCGGGGAAGCACCTCTCGGCCGGAGCCAAGCACGTCATTATTTCCGCGCCGGCGAAAGACCCGGACGTCACCATCGTCCTGGGTGT
>DATDFW010000342.1:0-4839 GCA_036522375.1 Nitrospiraceae bacterium | reverse complement strand
CTCCGCATTTTCGCTCAAATCGCCATGGGCACGCGCTTCGGCAATCGCTTCGATATTCTTGGCACGTTCGACTTTGCGAAGACGATCGAGCTCTGCCTTAAGCGCCTCGTGACCCTTCTTCGTAATCGGTGTTGGCATAGTCTATGGGGTCCTCTATGAGTAATGATGATATTCCTGCAGCGACCGAATGGTCAGCTCTTTCTTGAGAATGGCTTCAATCCCCATGCCCGCCGCTCTTGCGCCTCGTATCGTCGTATAGTATGCCAGCCCTTTGTTCAGTGCTTCCCGACGAATCGATAATGAATCGGCATGTGACGACGCCGTACTCACCGTATTCACGACCAGGGCCACTTGCCCGTTTTTGATATGGTCCACGATGTGAGGACGTCCTTCCATGACCTTGTTCACAGTTTCCGCCTGAACTCCATGACTCCGCAGATACGCCGCTGTTCCACTCGTCGCTTGAATGTTAAACCCTAGCCGTATGAGCTGTTGCACGACTGCCAGAGCCGCAGGGCGGTCGGTTTCTTTCACGCTGATGAATGCCGTGCCTCCCTTCGGCAGCGGCCCACCAGCTCCAGCTTGAGACTTCGCAAAGGCCCATCCAAAATCCTGGTCGATACCCATCACCTCCCCTGTAGACTTCATCTCAGGGCCCAAGAGCACATCTACCCCCGGGAACTTATTAAAGGGAAAGACGGATTCTTTGACGGACAAATGGCTGGGAGTTGGGGCTTCGATCAACCCCAGATCTGGAAGGCTCTTGCCTACCATGGTCTTCATCGCCAACTTTGCAAGTGGCACGCCGATAGCCTTACTGACAAAGGGCACGGTGCGCGACCCGCGAGGATTGACCTCCAGCACATAGACCGCCTGGTCTTTAATGGCAAATTGCGCATTCATCAGACCGATCACACCGAGTTCCAAAGCCAACGCCTTCATTTGTCGACGAATCTCTTCGACCACATTCTGACCGAGCGAATAGGGCGGCAACGAACAGGCCGAATCCCCCGAATGAACCCCGGCTTCTTCGATATGTTCCATGATCCCGGCCACGACGACGTTCGTTCCATCTGAGATGGCGTCGGCATCGACCTCAATGGCATCCGAAAGGTATTTGTCGATCAACACGGGATGTTTCGGCGAAGCCTTAACCGCCGATTTCATATATTCAAGCAAGCCGGATTCGTCGTAGATGATTTGCATGGATCGCCCACCCAATACATACGAAGGCCGCACCATGACGGGATAACTGATCTTCAAGGCGATGCGAAGAGCCTCGTCTACGGATCGCGCCATGCCACTCTCCGCTTGGCGAAGCCCAAGGGTATTCAAGAGGTCACGAAATCGTTCTCGATCTTCCGCGCGATCGATCGCCTCGGGACTCGTACCCAGAATTCGTACCCCGGCCTTGGACAGGGGCAGCGCGAGCTTGAGGGGCGTCTGCCCGCCGAATTGCAACACCACTCCCAACGGCTGTTCACGCTCCACGATGTTAAGGACATCTTCTTCAGTCAGCGGTTCAAAATAAAGTCGATCCGAGGTGTCGTAGTCTGTGCTCACCGTTTCAGGGTTACAATTCACCATGATCGATTCGATACCTTCTTCCCGAAGCGCCATGGCTGCATGGACACAACAGTAGTCGAATTCGATTCCTTGCCCGATACGATTCGGTCCCCCACCGAGTATGATCACTTTCTTCCGGTCTGTCGGACGAGCTTCACATTCGCTTCCGTATGTTGAATAGAGATAGGGTGTCGGGGCTTCAAATTCAGCGGCGCAGGTGTCGACTCGTTTATAGGTCACCCCTCTTCGGCCCTGACCGGCCTTTATCCGCCGCTTCCGGACAGAAGCTGAGGTCATGCCGACGAGCTGTGCGATCCGGTCGTCAGAAAATCCAAGTTCCTTGGCTTGCCATAAAATCGACTCCTCAAGCCCTGCCGATTTGTTTCCTCCCTGACTAACCAGCAGGGCTTCAAATTGCATCAGGTCTCGGATCTGTTCCAGAAACCACGGATCAATTTTTGTCAGGGCAAACAGGTCATCATTGGATAGACCAAGTCGTATCCCATCCGCGACGTGCCACAGTCGTTCGGCAATCGGCGTCCGCAGACATTGGCGCACCCGCTCTATCACTTGTTGCCGATCAATACCTTCAGGAATGCCACGATCCAATCCCTCCCGTGAGGAAAGCCCATTCATGTTCAACTCCATCGAACGAATCGCCTTCTGCAAGGACTCTTTAAAGGTCCGTCCGATTGCCATCACTTCACCTACCGATTTCATCTGCGTCGTCAGGGTGGGATCGGCCCCACGGAACTTTTGGAAGGCAAAACGGGGGATCTTCACCACCACATAGTCGATCGTGGGTTCGAACGAGGCTTTCGTCACACCGGTGATGTCGTTCGTGATTTCATCCAACGTATAGCCCACAGCAAGCTTCGCCGCAATTTTGGCGATGGGAAATCCCGTCGCTTTCGAGGCAAGCGCAGAACTCCTCGACACACGCGGGTTCATCTCGATGACCACCATATCGCCACTTGTAGGATCCAGACCGAATTGAACGTTCGATCCGCCGGTATCGACGCCAATCTCGCGCATGATCTGAACCGCAGCATCTCGCATGCGCTGGTACTCCTTGTCCGAAAGCGTCATCGCCGGGGCCACCGTGATGCTGTCACCCGTGTGCACCCCCATCGGATCCAGATTTTCGATCGGGCACACAATGACGACGTTGTCATTGAGATCCCGCATGACCTCAAGTTCGTATTCTTTCCACCCGATCAGGGATTCTTCGATCAAGAGTTGGCCGACGGGACTCATGACCAAGCCCCACTCGACGATTTTCTCGAACTCTTCCCGGTTGTAAGCAATATTCCCACCGGTCCCGCCCATGGTGAACGACGGTCGAATGATCGCCGGGAATCCGATCTCTTCCAGAATCTTGATGGCTTCTTCCCGGTTATGCGCCGTACCGCTGGCCGGCACTCTCAGCCCAATCCGCTGCATAGCATGTTTGAAGGCTTCGCGATCCTCGGCCTTATGAATCGCTTCGGCAGACGCGCCGATCAGCTGGACTTCGTATTTCTCGAGCGTACCTCGCTTTACCAGTCCCATTGCCGCATTCAACGCCGTCTGCCCTCCCATGGTCGGAAGCAGGGCGTCAGGTCGTTCGCGTTCGATCACTTTCTCTACGACTTCGATTGTGATCGGTTCAACATAGGTCCGATCCGCCAATTCGGGGTCTGTCATGATCGTCGCCGGATTGCTGTTGATGAGGATCACCCGGTAGCCTTCTTCTTTGAGCGCTTTACAGGCCTGGGTGCCGGAATAGTCGAACTCGCAGGCTTGGCCGATCACGATCGGCCCGGACCCAATCAGCAAAATGGATCGAATATCTGTTCGCCTTGGCACGGCAACCTCGTTTCAGGGTCAACTAGCTTGGTTGTGGCATCGGTCCGATCGCCGGCCGGTATGGCTGGGGTACCGGTGGAGCCGGCCCTCCCCCAGGGCCATGATAGTACTGGAGTGCATCAGGCAGCCATGCTTCGATCTGATTGATACGCGTTAAATCGGACGGGTGAGTGGAAAGAAACTCAGGCACTGCCTGCTGCGAGCGAAAACAGACCTTGCCGATCATCTGCCTTGGACAGCCGCTCATGCGCTCCCAAAACGGCACAGCTTCACGCGGATCGTACCCGGCCTGCGCCATCAAACGAAGTCCGATGAAGTCGGCTTCCGATTCCTGTTTCCGGCTGAAGGGCAGCGTCACATTGACCCCATATGCCGCCAACAAGCCCTGGATCGCTGCTCCTCCAGCTCCTGTGTTGCGCGGATCATTGCGGCCAACTGCTCCAGAGGCCGCTGCGCCCATAGCACCCAACTGCACGATCTGGTCTATGATACTCCGGCTCATCCGTTCCACCCCGTGGCGCTGCAACGCGTGTGCAACTTCATGCCCCATCACCGTCGCCAATCCTGCATCGTCTTTAGTATGTTTAAGAATTCCGGTAAAGACGGCAACCTTCCCACCTGGAAGTGCGAAGGCATTGACCATCTTGTCGTCTTGGATGACTGCGAATTCCCACTGATACTCGGGCTTGTTTGCGGCTTCCGCGATGTGTCGACCCACGCGATGCACCAACTCGTTGACTTCCGCATTGTCGCTCAGCGGAGCCGACCGCAACACTTCGCGGAATGCGCTTACCCCAAATTGCAGTTCCTTCTCTTCGGAGAAAAAGATCAATTGGTCGCGAGCCGTTCCTGGCGCACGGTAGCAGCCGGTCAGGCCGCCGAACAGACTCAGAGCCGCTCCAACCCCAAGGATAGTGCAGAGGCTCTTCGCCCCATGGGCGCCCAACGTCAGCATCGCTCGACGTCCCATCGGCGTGGCAAAGAATGTGTCGATCTTGTCGTGTGATGCCTGCATTATTGCGGATCACTTCGTGAAACGCATCGCCACGTCGCTCCATGCACCATGTTGGTCATGGCATCCAGAGGTACATGAACTGTGGCGTACCACCCCGTACCATCGACAGCAAATCAAAATTGACTAACCCGGTGATGCTCGGACTTGCTCCGAACACGCGCGAATAGATATTGTTTTGATACTCCCCAGGCCGCCCATAGGTCACGACCCGCGCCTCCGTCAGACCTGCCTTCTTCTTGGCCATCTCAATGGCGTCATCAAGATACCCGATCTCATCGATTAAGCCGGCCGCCTTCGCCTGATCTCCGGAGTAGATCCGCCCGTCAGCCAGTTTCTTGATTTGATCGGCCGACAGATTGGGACGCCCTTCCTGCACCACGGCCAGGAACCGCTGATAGAACGAGTCGATC
>DATDFW010000341.1:0-2598 GCA_036522375.1 Nitrospiraceae bacterium | reverse complement strand
TTTGTCAGGATCTCACGTCGACGTTACATGCGCATCGTCCGGAGGCCTTAAATCATGCCGAGTATTGGAACGTAAACCCGTATGTCGTCAAGCCGCCGTCGGAAGGCGCCGGCTTCGACACCACCCTGACAGACGGCTTACGCATTGCTATTCGCGATGTCATCGGCAATGCCGGCGTACCGGACGAGCGCCCGCTCAATATGACGGGCCTGGCCATAAATCTCTGGCCCGAGGGGTTCAACGAGTCATGGCGCTTTGTGCAGGGACCGGAAAATCACGACATCGTTTACAACGGACGGGAGCAGCGCATTGCCCGACTCGGCGATCCGGACCATCCGCGCTCCTGGTTCGCACGGAGCCGCGCGCGCGTCGCGACCGGCCTCAGCCTGACCGCGCCGGGTATTCCGATGCTCTTCATGGGCCAGGAATTTCTGGAAGATAAGCAATGGTCGGACGACTTCGTGTCGCATCGAAACCTGCTCCTCTACTGGGCTGGCCTTGATCAGGGCGACAAGCAGATGCTCGATTATCTGCGGTTCACGCGGGAATTACTCGATCTGCGCCGGCGGTCTCCCGGCTTGCGCGGGCAGGGGTTTCGCGTGGTGCATGTGCACGATCATAACCGGGTGCTCGCGTTCCATCGCTGGGTGGAAGGGGAGGGCCACGACGTGATCGTGGTGCTGCACCTGGCAACCTTCACCCGCTTTGGGTATCGCATCGGGTTTCCCGGCGGCGGGGAGTGGCGGGAGGTCTTCAATAGCGATGTGTATGAGAACTGGGTCAATGCCGGGGTGGTGGGCAACGGCGGGCGCACCGTTGCCGACCCGCACCCGCTGCATGGTTTCAACTATTCAGCCTCGGTCGTGCTTCCTGCGAATAGCGTGCTGGTGTTTGCGCGCTAGCTCTGCTCAAGGGGAAGAGGTGAGCGCGCGTCATTCATGACGATTCGTGACGAGCCTGCCACCGCGCCCGGAGACCGAAAAGACAACGGACAGGGTCGAGAGTATGTTGCGGCCATCGTGTCGTGATTGTATGATTGCGCCCGCATGATGGAGGGATGACGATGGAACCAGTCACACGCATCAAAACCAAAGAGCCGATGTCCTACGAGCTCACGGCTATTCATCGCGACACTCACGACACGAAGACATTCCGCTTTGGTCTGCCTGATCATGCGACGTTAGATATGCTGCCAGGCGATTTTCTGTACGTCCATGCCAGCATCAATGGGAAGGCGGTGAAACGACCCTACACGCCGTCGTCGTTGCCTGGAATCACGGGCCACTTCGACTTGACCGTGAAGCGCTACGAAACCGGCCTGATTTCGAAGTACCTCCATGAGCAGAAGGTCGGGGACTCGGTGCTGATGAGTGGACCGAACCAGGGCGGCCATTGGGTGGACGGCATGGCGAAGAAAGTGGGGTTCGTGGCCGGCGGTACCGGGATCACGCCGATGATCTCGATCATTCGTTGGATTCTCGCGCAACACTTGGATGCTGAGTTGTTCCTGGTCTTCGCGAACAAGACCGAGGCAGACATTATTTTCCGGGAGGAGTGGAGTCGGAATGTGCAAGAACATTCAAACTTCCACTGTTACCACATCCTCGAACAGCCGCCCGCTGGATGGTCACAGGGCAGCGGACGGATCACCGAAGACGTCCTTCGCCGGCAGCTTCCCTCTCCCAATGCCGAGACGGTCATCTTTCTCTGCGGCCCACCGCCGATGGTCGATCACCTGGAAGCCTCCCTCAAAGGACTGGGCTATTCAGAGCAAGCTATCATATTGCCATAAATAGGTTCGGGTCAGCCTTGTCGGTGCATGAGATCTCGGATATTCCCCGGCAGGTTTCCCTCGTTGACCCATCGAACGTTGTCGAGTGCACAGCCCCTTTTCATCGGGTCTGGATAGGGTGCTCATGATGTTGACTGAGGTGTCGGGCCCGATGCTGCGGGAAAAATGTCGAACCGGTAGCCGACGGACGGCACCAGAATCTTTTGGAGAAGACGATTCATCCAACCGTGAAACGGGGCGATTTCATAGGACCGTATGTCTAGATACCCCTTGCCGGTCTGTACGAGGAGTTTCCCCGGTTGCTTCGCCATGATTTGTCCGGGAACTCCCCCTGACATGGCCCCTTCTTGAAGTTTCGCCTCGTAAATCTTAATCGTGTGACCGTTGAGAGAGGCTGTGACCGGTTCATAGGGCTGCAGTGCGCGCAAGAGATTCAGAATCTGCCTCGCAGTCCCGTTCCAATCGACCATGATATCAGTCGATTTTCTCTTTCCAAAGTAGCTGCGTTGCGCAAGATCTTGCGGCTTGCGCTCGATGGTCCCTTGCGCCATCGCATTAACGGTATCTGTCAGTAACCTGGCCGCTGCATGGTGTTGTCGCTGCACCAATTGCCCGATATTCTCGTTCTCCCCGATAGTCAGTTCCTGTTGGGCGACAATATCCCCTGCATCGATGCCCTCCGTCATCATATGGACGGTGATCCCCGCAAGCGATTCTCCATTCTTCAGCATCCAAAATTCCGGCTGTGGTCCTGCATAACGAGGGAGGAGAGAAGGATGACAATTGATCGCGCCTAGACGAGGGGT
>DATDFW010000340.1:0-3150 GCA_036522375.1 Nitrospiraceae bacterium | reverse complement strand
TAGGGTCCCAACAATGGAATGGTGGCACGACCAGCAATCGACCCCATATTCACAATTCGACCGCGGGCACGGCGCAGCAGCGGCAAAAACGCCTGCGTAACCGCAATTTGCCCAATCACGTTGACCTCAATCTGTTTCCGGAGTTGCGACAAATCAATCACTTCGAGAGGACTACCGATGGCAATCCCGGCATTATTGACAAGCCCTCCGAGGCCGCTCTCCCCGAGAACCCGTTGCACCGCCTCGACGGATCGCGCGATCGACGGTTCATCGGTGACGTCGAGCATGATGGGAATGAGTGACGAACCACCCTTCGCAACTAGCGCCTCCCCTGCCCGAGGCTCACGCACACCAGCAAACACCGTCATTCCGCGACCGGCACAATCGAGTGCACAAGCCGCACCAATGCCGGTCGAGGCACCGGTCACAACAACAGCCATGGACGACAATCGATTAGACATAACAGAGGTCGCGCGCGACATGCGGGACTGGCGAGAAAAGCGCGACGCTGAGCCTCGACGCTCCGAAAGCTTCGGAAAAACTGGGTCCGTCGCTCATCTCTCTTTTCTCGCCAATCTCGCGCGTCACCAGGCGAGGGTATCACGGCTGCCCATAGACCAACCACTCGGAATGTAACAAAGAATTAACTCCGTCGAGCTTGACAGGCCAAGGATACTTTCATTATGTTTTCTAGTTGGTTACATCCATCGGCGAAGAAATTCCCGCCCAGTTGATGTAGTATGTTCCTCGACACGAGCGGAGATATTCCACCGAATACGCCCATGTATCTCGCGGACCCTCAATCATCCGTCTTTCATAGCTAACCGTCTTGTATGGCGAAGATTGCCGTCATCGATATCGGAACTAACTCCATCCATATGGTGCTGGCCGAGATCCAGCCGGACGCCAGCTACAAGATCCTCGATCGTTTCAAGGACATGACGAGACTTGGAAATGGCGCATTTACGACCCACCGCCTTTCCGACGATGCGGTCACACGCGGGCTCGATATCATTCGCAATCTCGTCACCCTCGCCAAGAACAAGGGATACGATCGCATGATTGCGATCGCCACCAGTGCCGTGCGCGAAGCAAAGAACGGGGGAGACTTTATCAATCTCGTGGCGGAACAGACGGGACTGAAGGTTCGCGTCATCAGTGGCGCCGAAGAGGCCAGACTGATTTTTCTAGGCATCAAAAACAACGTGCCTATGACAGAAGCGCCGACGCTCTCGGTGGATGTCGGCGGGGGATCGGTCGAACTGATGGTCGGGAATCGTGACCAGCTTCTCCACGCAAAGAGCCTCAAGCTGGGCGCTATCCGACTGGCGGATGAATTCCTCAAACGCACGCCTCCTTCCGAGGGAATGCTCCGCTCTCTAGAACAGACGGTGACGGCCCAGTTACAAGCCGCCCTCAATTCATTTAAGGTCAAACGATTCGATTCCCTGATCGCCACCTCCGGCATGGCGGGCAACTTGGCAGAAATCATTCATCTGCAACGAACGAATCGTCCGCTGTCCCAAATCAATCTCGCCACGATTTCACTCAAGGACGTGAAGGAATTTGAACAGGTACTCGGGCAATCCACCATCAAAGCCCGTCTGGCAATCCCCGGCTTAGACGCCAAACGCGTCGATACCCTGTTTCCTGCTACGGTCGTCCTTCGCCGTCTGATGGAGCTCTCGGAAAGAGACGAACTCATCCTGTGCGACAAGGCTATTCGTGAAGGCGTCATCTACGACTTTATCCATCGCCACCGTGAACGACTCAAGGCGGAAGCAGAAATTCCAGACTTGCGGCGGCGCAGTGTGATGGCATTGGCTCGGCGCTGTCATGCCCCGGAAGTCCATAGCCTGCATGTCGCCAGCCTGGCCCTGCGCCTCTTCGACCAGACGGTACGCCTCCATCGGTTAGGGCCCACCGAGCGAAACTGGCTTGAATACGCCGCGATTCTGCATGACGTCGGCTACCTCATCCACGAACGCCAACATCACAAACACGCCTATTATCTGATCACCAACAGCGACGTCGGGGGATTATCCAGCGAAGATCTTCAAATCGTGGCGAACGTGGCCCGTTACCACCGGCGCGCAGTCCCTCAAGAGAAGCACGAGGGTTTCGGCGACCTTTCCCCCAAATACCAACGAATCGTGCGGATCCTGTCAGCTCTCCTTCGAATCGCCGACGGCCTGGATCGGACGCATTTTTCCGTTGTCCGCACCCTCGACGTGAAACTCGGCGCCACCGTCACCATCGCTCTGCATGTGACAGGCGATGCAGAGTTGGAAACCTGGGCTGCCACAGGGCGGGCGGATCTCTTTGAACGCGTATTCCGTCGCCGCCTAAAGTTCTCTGTCATCCCGCAGGAAGAGGTTGCATGAGCGAGCAACGTCCTCTACCAAAGTCTCCCCACCCTTACCCCGGGAAACTGATCACAGTCGAAGGCATCGATGGGTCGGGAAAAAGCACGCAACTGCTGTTGTTGCACAAATGGCTGGAGTCAAAAGGCCACCGAATCTTCTTTACAGAATGGAACTCCTCGGAGCTGGTCAAAGACACGACCAAACGAGGAAAGAAAAACAAGAGTCTGACACCGACCACATTCAGCTTGTTGCACGCGACCGACTTTGCCAGCCGGCTCTATCATGAAATTTTACCTCCGCTCAAAGCCGGCATGATCGTCTTGGCCGACCGCTATATGTACACCGCTTTTGCGCGCGACGTCGTCCGAGGTGTGTCGCCCGAATGGATTCGCAAGCTCTACAGCTTCGCCATCACACCGGACATGGCCTTCTACTATAAGGTCCCAATCGAAGTGGCGATCTCCCGGCTCCTTGGAGGCACCCGCGCACAACTCAAGTATTACGAAGCCGGCATGGACATGAACCTGTCCCCGGACGTGACCGAAAGTTTCCGCATCTTCCAATCCAATATCCTGGCTCAGTACGACAAGATCGTCGATGAGTACCAGCTCATTACGATGGATGCGACGAAAGACATCGAGACGCAGCAGAATGAGATGCGCCAGCTCGTGGGAGAGGCGCTCAAAGACTACAAACCTAGACGGGGGACCCATGGTCGACGCACAGTATTTTGGCGACGGTTTGACGTACCTAAATCCGAGTGACCTCAAAGGGAAGCTGATCG
>DATDFW010000339.1:0-2266 GCA_036522375.1 Nitrospiraceae bacterium | reverse complement strand
CGGTGCTGACCAAGCTGCGGGAAGAGGGGTTCGAGCTTGGGTTCGTGTCCAACTTTGACTCACGTCTCTTTCCTGTGATGCGGGGGCTCGGGATCGAGGGGTTTTTCGATACGGTGACGATTTCCAGTCTGGCACAGGCTGCCAAGCCGGCGTCGAAGATTTTCGAGATCGCCCTTGAGAAACATTCGATGGATCCGGGCGAAGCAATGCATGTGGGTGACAGTGTCCGCGACGACATGGAGGGTGCGACGAAGGCCGGCCTGACCGGCGTGTTGCTGGATCGAACAGGGCGCGTTCAGGTGTCGGGCGGGCATGTCATCCGGACGTTGGAGGAACTGCTGCCGCTCGTAGGATGCTAGAGGACCGTTATTTGGTTTGTCTGGTTTGTTTAGTTTGTCTGGTGTTTTGATTGAACGAAAGAAACCAGACGAGCGAGATTAACCAGATAGACCAGACAAACCAGATGAACCAGATAGACCTGGTTATAGAAGTAGCGGCATCAGGTCTTTCGCACGACCTTGCAGCGACAGGTCAACCAGATCTGACTGCGGGGTACTCTCGAGATTGATCTCAATGACCAGGGCGCCGACGTGCTTCGCGACTGACGCAAAGCCTGCAGCGGGATAGACGACTCCCGATGTTCCGATGACAAGCAGGAGATCGCAGCTACGGATAGCCTGATCACAGCGGCGTAGGTCTTCCTCCCAGAGCGATTCCCCGAACCAGACGATATGTGGCCGGAGCAGTGCATGACACAGCCGGCATGTCGGCAGGATGGGAATGGGGATCTCCAGGTTTTCAGAGATGACCCCGCAGCCCGTACAGCGAACCTTCCAAATATTGCCGTGAATCTCAGAGAGGCGTTGTGATCCGGCAGCACGGTGGAGCCCGTCAACATTTTGCGTGATCAGCCACATGCGATCGGTCCATCGCTGTTCCAGCTTCACGAGTGTGTTGTGGGCGGGATTCGGTGATTTCGTGGCAATCAATTCACGCCGCCAGTTGTACCATTCCCAGACCAGCTGTGGGTCCCGCTCAAAGGCCTCCGGAGTTGCAAGATCCTCCGCGCGAAAGTTGCGCCACAAGCCGTCTACTCCGCGAAAGGTCGGGACGCCGCTGTCGGCAGAAATGCCGGCTCCCGTGAGAATCGTGACATTCTGAGCGGAGGCGAGATGGGTGCGAGCGAGGAGAATCTGATTGTCGGTGGCCATGGGCGGATTTGTAACTACTCAGTTAGGCTGAAGGCTGAAGGATAATAAGAATCTGGCAAGGCATGAACCAAACCATTCAACGCATTGTCGGTTTCTACGACCTTGGGGTTCGAGGAGAGATGAATCGTCTTTGTGCAGGAGGCCCGACCCCTAAAAGCCTTCAGCCTATCTACCTAGTAGAGGCGGGAATTGTACCGCATTTCGACCTCACGAATCTGCGTGGTATAGTACGCCCCCGTTATCTTTGTGAGGTGCATGATGAAACAGATCCTCATGGTGGGGGCTGGATCAGTCGGTGGGTTCTTCGGTGCACAATTGGCAAAAGCGAATCTCCCCGTGTCTTTCCTGCTGCGGCCTAAGACGCTCGCAGTCGTGAAGCAGAATGGCCTCACGATTCGCAGTGCCCAGGGCTCCTTCACCGTGCATCCACCAGCCGCCGCCGATCCGCGGGAGCTTCCGAAGCCGGACCTGATTATCCTCTCCGTCAAAGCCTACGACTTGGATGAGGTGCTGACTCAAATCGAACCGGTCATGACCGATCGGACCATCATCTTGACCCTGCAGAACGGGGTCGATACCGAAGACCGTATCATCGCGCGGTTTCATCGGGATTGTGTCGTGGGTGGTATCGCATATATCTACTCCAAGATCGCTGAACCAGGTGTCATCGATCACTATAAAAGAGGAACTGTGGCAATCGGGGAGCTGATGGGGTATCAAAGCGCCCGTCTACTGGCCATCGCGGATCTGTTCAAGCAGGCCGGGGTTCCTTGTCAGCTGACCGGGGATATCCGGCGCAGCAAGTGGGAGAAGATGTGTTGGAATTGCGTCTTCAATCCCTTAACCGTCTTGATCGACGACAAAGTGGCCAAGGCGCTGGACCATCCAGAGATGTTGCGGGTCATTCATCAGATCGTGGGTGAAGTCGTGGCGGTGGCGGCCACGGTGAAGGTGCCGCTAGCCGCAGATATGGCGGACAAGGTGGTGCGCTGGACCCAAGAGATTCGGGATATCCATACCTCGATGTATGACGATTGGAAGGCCGGTCGGCCGAC
>DATDFW010000338.1:0-12789 GCA_036522375.1 Nitrospiraceae bacterium | reverse complement strand
AGTAGGTCACAATCACAAGCGCGATGGCAGATGCTCCAAGTGTCGGCTGTTGCACAGTGGGCTTGGCAATGAGTGCGCCTCCTTGATTCGCCACTGCCCATAACCCGCCGATAATCAATCCTCCGATTGCGACGACTTTTGTGATCGTCAATAGTAATTGCACGCGGGCGCCTGCTCCTACACCTCGACAATGCACAAGGGTCAGAACCCATAGGAGAAAGAGCGAGAGACTCTTCGCTACCCATCCTTTTTCGTCTTCGATCGGAATGACTCTGAGTGCATAGGACGAAAAACTGATCGCCGAAGCCGCGACTGCCGCGCCGAAACCGATCGTGAAGGAGGTCCATCCGCTGAGGAAAGCCACTAGCGGTCCATAGGCCTCTCTCAGATAGACATAATCCCCTCCCGCATGAGGGAGGGCAGCCCCCAGTTCTCCATAGACCATGGCACCACCGAGAGCAAACAGTGCCCCGACCAACCACAACAAGAGGATCAGTAATGGATCGCCCAGATCCCGCGCCATGAATCCCGTTGTAGAGAAAATACCTCCGCCGATGATGTTGCTCACGAGTACGCAGGAGCCCGTGAACCAACCGATCTTCTGCGTGGCTGCCTGCATGCCTGGGTCATGGATGGATTGATGATTCATCGTGGTTATAATTGGATGCGGGCTTTCTTTTCCTCCCTATGGCGGACCCTGTGATGCTGGCAGCTTCACCGATTGTCCAGATAGCTGGCGCGGCTCGACGGCTGAGTAATTTCCCCCATTATCTCATAACCACCTTGCCCTTCCTCGAGAAGCCCATTTAGAATAGCGACTCGATATAGAATTGATATACCGGTTGATATTCACAGAGGAGGTCATGCCATGAGCCTTGCTGATAACAGATGCATTCCCTGCCGCGGCGGCGTACCTCCAGTCGCGGCGGATCGTGCACAAGCTCTGTTGAAAGAACTAGGACGCGGGTGGTCGCTGAACCAAGCCGGCCACCTTGAACGCTTGTATACATTCAAGGATTTCGCTCTTGCCTTAGCTTTTGTGAACAAGGTGGGTGCCGTGGCAGAGGCGGAAGGCCACCATCCCGATTTGTATCTCGCCTGGGGCAAGTGCAAGGTCGAGATTTGGACGCACAAGATCAATGGCCTTACGGAGAGTGATTTTTACATGGCAGCCAAAGCCGATCGCGAGTTTGAACCGTTCCGGGCAGTTGCCGGCTAGCCGCGAGTCAGATGATTATGGCATGAACTCACGAGGCAACAGATGAGCGACAAGGCCCGGGTGGCACTCGTCAATATGCCGTTCAGCTACTCGAAGTATCCCTCTATCCAGCTGGGCACACTCTCAGCACTCCTCAAGTCGAAGGGGACCCCTGTCGACTGCCATCATCTGAACGTACATTTTGCTTCCAGGATCGGCATGCCCCTCTATGAAATGATTTGCGAGAAACGAGCACTGTTTGGCGAGTGGATTTTTTCCTACCTCTTGTTCCGCGACAATCCAAAGCGCGCTGAATATCCACGCATATTTAAGCCGGTGTTCGAACAAGTCGCCGAGGAGAGTGGACGCCCAGCTTCGTTCTTCGAGGATATGGCAACGAGGGAGGCACCACAGTTCTTGACCTGGGCCCTGACTGCAATCGACTGGGGACAGTATAAGATCGTCGGCTTCACCTCCACGTTCGATCAAAACGTTGCGAGCCTGACGATGGCAAAGCTCATTAAGGACCTCTACCCCGACATGACGATCGTCTTTGGTGGAGCGAATTACGATGGTGAGATGGGGCTGGAATATTTCCGCGCCTTTCCCTTTATCGATCACGTCGTGATCGGTGAGGGAGAAAACACTTTCCCAGCTTTGGTCAGTACAATCCTGGAGGGCAGGGGCGAACGAGTTCCCAATGGAGTCACGTACCGGCAAGGTGACCAGATTAGGTTCGCGCCGAACACGACGCTCTTTTCTGATTTCACGAACACAGGTCCGCCGGACTATGACGACTACTATCACCTGCGTGCCGAGCTCGGCGAAACAGCCCAGGGCCTGGATCGTATCCTGCTGTACGAAGGGTCACGCGGTTGCTGGTGGGGGGAGAAACATCACTGCACATTCTGCGGGTTGAACGCGCAGAGCATGAAATTTCGGGCCAAATCATCGGAGCAGGTTGCGTGTGAGATGGCCTTCCTTTCTAGCCGGTACGACACGACCCGATTTCGACTAGTGGACAATATCATCGACATGCATTACATCGAAGATTTGTTTGGACGGTTTGCAACCGATCATTGCGATCTCGATGTGTTCATCGAAATCAAAAGCAACCTACAGAAAAGCCAGATTCGGACGCTCGCTGCCGGTGGCGTGAAATGCATGCAACCGGGGCTGGAGAGTCTGAGCAGCAATCAGCTGCGCGCGATGGATAAGGGCGTCACGCCAATGCAGAATATAATCTCCCTCAAATGGAGCTTCTACTATCATGTCGCGGTGTCTTGGAATATCTTGCTCGGGTTTCCCGGCGAAACTGATGAGGACTACCGGCGGCAGATCAGATTGCTACCATCGTTGTTTCATCTGCAGCCACCAGAGTCGATTGGAAAATTCTGGCTGCAACGCTTCAGTCCCTATTACTCCAGACCGCACGAATATGGGGTTCGCATCACCGGTCCAGGGCTGGCCTACGAATATATTTACGATGAGCGGCAGGTAGACTTGAAGAAGATTGCCTACGATTTCGAGTATGAGTTGGACAATTGGAACGTGGACCCTCACCTCTACCAAGAATTGGTTGAGGTGGTGCGGGAATGGCAGCGAATGGTGGCTTCGAACGATCGACCGTTTCTTTATTATTCGAAGGCACTGGGCTATGTCACCGTCTATGACGGTCGCAACCCAAAGGCACCAATACGGCGACGCTTCAATTGGCCAGCGGCAGAGATCATTGAAGTCTGCAATGAAGCGGCCAAAAGCAAGGACCAGATCCGCACCCTGCTGGCAAGCGGACCCGACAAGAACGGGAACCACGATACCGAGATTGATCAGGCGCTCGCTGCATTGACGGCTGCACGAATTCTCTACGAAGAGCGCGGCAAGTACTTGAACCTCGCAATTCCCGAAAACTCCTACCTCTAATCCTAAGAAATACCGGTCTCATTTCATCGATGGTTTGTCGGCGACTTCGCATCGAATATTGTGGCCGAGTGAGGCACGTATCGGATGGGCGCAGCTCGAATGTAGACTTCTATTCTGTCTTCGGCATTCGACCACATGTAACGGAGGCTGGCGAGGACACATCAATGGAGTAGAGGCTATGTGACCGAGCAAGCAACTGCGAGAACAATGACAGTCCTCTCTCATTATCTTCATTCACGGTTCAGGATCCCATCACTCACTAGTGTTGGCAATCATGCATTGCTGGGCGATTCCGGATCTGCTTGCGTAAGCACCTGCGAGAACCGCGTGCCGACGATATCGGTTACTTTAGCCATGAGGTCGGTCACTTCTTGCCATTCCTGCGGCAGAAGTTCTTGCTTCAGTTGAGGATGGATCGCCCATTGGGCATCGACTTGTGTTCCTTTTCGGTTCACGAGCACCCGAAGCAATTCCACATCCCTTGTGTGTGATTCCCCTTCGGAAGCCTGGGATGAATTTCCATTTGAATCTCCCGATGGAGATCTTGCACGTGCCATACAATCAATCTCCTTCTCTAATCTAATGCAATTGCAGCAAACCTGATGCCCTACGAATGAGTTGCGTCTTCTTGAAGTAAATCGAGCATGGCTCGATGGATCGGCCCATTACTTGCGACCAATTCTTGCCCATAAATGGAATGGGGAGCGCCCTTGAAGTCCGACACTGTGCCACCGGCTTCTCGCAGGATGACCACTCCAGCCGCCATATCCCAGGGGTTGAGTGCCACTTCCCAAAATCCATCGAACCGGCCGGCTGCGACATAACAGAGATCGAGAGCTGCTGTACCGGTTCGACGCAATCCCTGCACCTTCAATGCAAATCGGACGAAGTGGTCCAAATTATTATTCGGGGTCTCGCGAATATTGTATGAAAATCCGGTCACAAGGAGCGCACGATCGAGATGGTCCGTTGTGGAGACGGAAATCGGAATTCCATTGAGGTAAGCCCCATGACCGATCTGTGCGGTGAAAATTTCGTCTCGAGTCGGGTCGTAAACAACCCCAATAATCCCATGTCCGTCGCATTCCACCCCGATAGACACACAGTAGGCGGGGAATCCGTGGGCAAAGTTGGTGGTGCCATCAAGGGGATCGATCACCCATCTATAACGGGATGAAGATTGCTCGATTATCCCACGTTCCTCTGCAAGGACAGGATGAGTCGGGAAGGCGTTGCAAATGACGTCGATGATCCTTTGCTCCGCCAGGTTGTCGGCGTCGGTGACAAGGTTGATGATCTGCTTATGTTCAATGTGAAAGCCAGTACGCGTGCACTCCATGAGAACAGCTCCACCCTGTCTGGCGGCGTCAGCTGCGACTGAGACAAGTGTGTCAAGAGGAATATTCTCTTCATATGACCGTGGCATGAGACGGCATCATATCACGAAGCTGTAGTTTACTTATCTGGAACGAGGAGACTCACTGGTTGGTCATTTGCCCCGATCACTTTAAGAAAAGTCTAGGTGATATTTTAGAAAGCAGTGAAGAGTGTTAAAGCGAACATGCCATGCAAGCCATGATTGAAACTTTATCTATTGACTTGATTCGCAAGCAATGCTATAAAGCAAGCATGCTTCATCTGGAGGCTCGTTTGTGGAAGAACTCACCGATATATTGGTCGGTCTTGAACAGCGAATCAGCGCGTATAAAAACCGGCTGCAAGAACTCGAAAAGAAACGTCGTCGTTTGGATGACGAAATTGCCACAATCAAGAAATACTTGGAGTTGGCAGAAACGCTCTACCGTGTTGAAGCCGACAAGGCCAAGCTCGCCAGTCTCTCCAGTCAATTCTATTCTGATGAAAAGGGCACTCGTCAGCGACCAAATACGGATGTCACCGACCAGTCGAGGGAAATCCTCATGGGACGGAGCAAGTATTCCGGGAAAAGCGTGTCGGAAGCTGCGTACGAAATGCTTCGCGAAGCCAATCGCTCAATGCATGCAAAAGAACTTGTGCAACGATTAGTCGAGGGAGGGCTCCAGATCAAGGGGAAAACGCCATTGACATCTGTGGCCACCTCGTTAAAGCGGGACAAGCGGTTCAAGAAGGTGGGTCCGAATACGTTTGAGGCATTGGAAGAATCCCTGATCCACGCAGTCTAGTGCGTCTGGCTAGTGAGACCTTAAAATACACGAAGGGGGGTGAGAGTCTTGGCGACGAAGAAGGCAGCAAAGAAGAAGAAGAAGTAGTCCCCGCCTTGAGTCTAGCGTCGGGGGCAAGGCCACTTGCTCCCGACGTTATATCATCACATTTCCAGTAATTTCCACGATACAAAGCATCTTACCCAATCTATGGCAAGACCACGCATAAATTTCTCTTCAAGAGGATGAACGTTAGGAGGCCTGGAGGGCTACGAGCGAGGCATACCGTGGTGCGGGTATGGTGGAACGATGTCCAGACGCGGCAACCGTTTCGTCCGCGTTGAGCAACACCCAGCAATCGGGATGGGTGAGAATCTGTTGAACAAGGCGCGTATGTATTGCGTGTCCCGAACGCTCGGCAACCAAGTGCCCAATAAAGGGTACACCGAGCAACGAAAAATCTCCTATCAGGTCAAGAATTTTGTGTCGCACGAATTCATTGGAGTACCGAAGACCCGATTCATTTAGAATGCCGTCCTTAGAGAGCACGATCGTATTGTCCAGGTTGCCGCCTTGACCGAGCCCGCGAGCCCAAATGGCTTCAACTTCTTGCAGGAACCCAAATGTTCTGGCATCCGCGATCTCACGCTCGAATGCATGGGCAGAGTGCTCGTAAACATACGTCTGGGTCTGGATCATCGGATGATTGTACTGGATAGAATAGGTGACCTTAGTGGTCGAGGACGGTTCGATGCGAACCCGACGAGTCCCATCTACCACCTCGAGAGGCCGTGTAATTTTCAGGTAAGGTTGCCGACGGCTCTGGGGAACAATTCCGGCTGACCGAATCAAGCGAACAAAATGTGCCGCGCTGCCGTCCATGACTGGAGCCTCACCGGCAGTAAGCTCCACATAGACGTTATCGACGTCGAGTCCTGCCAATGCGGCCAGGACATGTTCAATTGTCTGTACCTGAAACCCATTGCCGCTGATTGCGGTACAAAGTTCTGTAGGCACCAAATGTTCGACAGATGCCGCGAGGGAGGCTCCGTCTTTTCCATTTCGATTGACAAAGACGATGCCCGTATTGGGTATGGCTGGTCTGAGGGTAAGAGTGACTGGCTGCCCGGAATGTAGACCAATCCCTGCACAACTCACTGGATTCGCTAAAGTTTGTTGAGCTCTCACACAGTTACCTCAGATAATTACCCAGGGATACGAGCAACTCGTGTGCCATCCGGTATTATTGCATAAATAGATCGTAATACATTGATAAGTAAGGAAACTATCGTTAGGATGGTGAGATGAAATCATGTGGTAAAAACATGACACTTGTGACTTTTGATAGGATTATCTACCACGTCCTTACTGATGAGAGCACCCAACTCGGCTGATATGGAATCGATCAACCCGACTGGTAGCACCAACACGAATTTGGTCATGATAAGTCAGTTTGAGAAAAGTTTCAAGCCGCTTTAGACCAGACCGGTTTCTACCTGGTGTTATCAATGACAGCTACGGTCGGGGATCCAACTCAATGAGTCCTTTTCGAATGGCCAGAATGGCGGCCTGTGTGCGATCGTAGACCTGAAGCTTATGGAAAATATTGCGCACATGATTCTTAACCGTCTTTTCGCTCAAGTCTAAGTTATTGGCTATTTCCTTGTTCGTCTTGCCGTCTGCGACCAGGCGTAGCACCGTGATCTCGCGTTCCGTCAGATCATGCTCAACCCATCCGGGCTTTTTCCCTTTCTTCTGAGACATCAAGGAAAACTCCGCCAAGATCTTGCTCGCCACGGATGGATGGATCAGTGACTCACCCTTATAGATCGCACGAATCGCAGCGACGATTTGCGAGGACTCTGAATCTTTGAGGAGATATCCGGTGGCGCCAGCGCGCACCAAATCGAAGATATACTGTTGCTCGTCATACATCGTCAGGGCCACGATTCCGATGTGCGGAAACTCCCGCTTGATTTGTCTGGTTGCTTCGACCCCTCCCATCCGGGGCATGCTCACATCCATCAGGACAACATCAGGGACCAACGTCTTCACTTTCTCGACCGCATCCATTCCGTCCTGGGCCTCGCCCACGACATGGATATCGTCTTTCATCTTGAGGATTGCGGCCAGTCCTTCTCGGACGACGCGATGATCGTCCGCGATAAGCACCTTAATTTTTTCCACGGGATGTCGTCTCCTTTTTATCCAAGGGGATTTCGACAACGATGGTCGTGCCATGCCCTTTCTTAGACTCGATCGTGCCTTCACCGCCCACGAGCCGAGCCCGCTCCAGGATTCCGCGAATCCCGAAGTGGTCCCATTTGTCGGGATCACGTAGCACAGAGTCCATATCGAACCCAACGCCGTTGTCCCCGATGGTGACGCGGAGAAGTTTGGGGTCGATGTCGAGCCTCACGGTCACCCGAGTCGCTTTCGCGTGTCGCTCAACATTACTGAGGGCTTCTTGCACAATTCGAAACAGGAAGATCTTGGTGCGCGGGAACAAAATCTGTTCATCGCCGGATACACGGAACTGCGTCTTGATATGATACTGAGTCTCATACGAGGTGAGATAGTTCGTGATGGCCGGGAGCAGCTCCATTTTGTCATAGTGAAGAGGGCGTAGATTGAAGATGGCTTGCCGCGCCTCATGGATAGCAAGCTTCAGTTGGGCTTTGCTCTCGCGCAAGGTGGCTAGGCTCGCTTTTGGGTCTTTTCTTAACAGTTGTAGACTCAGATCCAATTTGAAATTCACCCCAGCCAAATTCTGCACGAGTCCATCGTGCATTTCGCACGCAATGCGTGTCCGCTCATCCGTCACGGCCACACCCGTCTCCTTGACATACAATCGATAGAGCGACTGGTATTTGTTTAAAGCTTTCTCGATCTCCGCCGTGGCGCGGATGCGGGCCTCGATGAGTTCCCACATGAATTTGGCGCTTGCCCCACCGATGATTGTCACGCCTAATCGGTGAAAATCTTGAAGCAACTCCCAGACTTTCACATTGTCCGACACGTCGATGATGAGATCCACATGCTCGAGGTCCAAGAGTCGCCGGAAATCGTGGGTCACGGGAATACCGAGACGCTTCGCCAGTAGGACGCCCGGGGCGTTTGCCTTGATTTCTGCCACACCCACAATCCGGACCAACGGGTCTGCCGCAAAGACCTCCATGAGCGCCGTGCCCCCGCGGCCTGCGCCGATGATTGCCACATGCGTACTACTCGACGCCCCGGTCTTGCGTGGTCGTCTGGGGGACATGGCTTGGGTCGTCGGCATCTTGACGCCTACTCGTTAATCAATCGCATAATGTTATAGACCGATGAACGGCGGAAAGACATGGAGAGGACCATGAGGGGAAAGGAGCAAATCTGCGGCCCTTACCGCTCGCGGCGTTGTTGAGCTAATGTTCTCAGCTCGTCCATAAACTGGTCAATGTCTTTAAACTCTCGGTAGACCGATGCGAAGCGAACATAGGCGACCTGATCCAATTGATGAAGCTCTTTCATCAACTCTTCGCCCACGATCCGACTCTCAATTTCAGTTTCACCCATTTCCTGGATGCGTTTCTCGATGCGATCCGTCACGGTTTCGATGGTGGCGGTACTGATGGGCCGCTTCTCACAGGCCTTCTTGAGACCGGCCAGAATTTTGGTACGGTCAAACGACTCCCTTCGGCCATCCTTTTTCACTACCATGGGAAGGATTTCATCGACACGTTCGTAAGTGGTATAGCGACGCTTGCAGCCGAGACATTCTCGTCGACGGCGAATCATCTCGCCTTCTTTCGCCATGCGCGAGTCTACGACCTTGTCTTCGAGTTCATCGCAGAACGGACATTTCACAGGCGGTGACCCTGCCCCGTCTGACGCGGCTTAGTAGGCATAAAAGACCGGAAAGCGGCTACAAAGCGCTTTGGCCTCAATACGGACTTCCTCGAGAATCGCGGGATCTTGCCGATGCTGCAACACCCGGTCGACTAAGCCCACAATCTCCTTCATTTCAGCCTCCCGCATCCCTCGAGTCGAGACTATGGGGGTTCCCAGTCGAATGCCGCTCGCAACGGCTGGCGGCTTTTCGTCGTAGGGCACGGCATTCTTGTTCACGATAATGCCGGCCGCGCCCAAGGCTGCGTCAGCTTCTTTGCCTGTAATACCTTTGTTGGTTAGATTCACCAACATCAAGTGCGTATCCGTGCCCCCCGATACAATCTTGTATCCACGCTCAAGAAGTCCTTGGGCCAGCGCCTTTGCATTCGTGATGACCTGTTGCTGGTAGCGCATGAAGGCCGGTGAGAGTGCTTCCTTGAAAGCGACGGCCTTCGCCGCGATTACATGCATCAAGGGACCGCCTTGCATCCCGGGGAAAATAAATTTGTCGACCGCTTTGGCATACTCAGCCTTACACATCACGACACCTCCACGGGGTCCTCGTAGAGTTTTGTGGGTGGTCGTGGTGACAAAGTCGGCATACGGAACAGGATTTGGATGGAGCCCTGCGGCAATCAGGCCGGCGATATGGGCAATATCCACCAACAAATACGCGCCGACCGACTTGGCGATCTGTTGGAATCGTGGAAAATCAAAGGTGCGCGCATAGGCACTGGCGCCTACGACAAGCATCCGGGGCTGACATTCCTCCGCCAACTTCTGCACCGCATCATAGTTGACAGTTTCGGTCTCACGGTCCACGCCATAAGAAAATACACGGAACAGGATCCCTGAAAAATTTACCTTGCTGCCGTGGGTGAGGTGACCACCTTGTGCGAGGTCCATACCCAGAATGGTGTCGCCGGGCTTCAGTACAGATAGGTAGGTTGCCATGTTGGCCTGTGATCCTGAGTGCGGCTGCACGTTCACATGTTCCGCACCAAAAATCTCTTTACATCGCTGGATGGCAAGATTCTCTACGGTGTCCACGTGCTGACACCCGCCGTAGTACCGTTTTCCCGGGTACCCCTCAGCATACTTGTTGGTCATGAGGGAGCCCTGAGCGGCTAGGACGGCAGAACTGGCGAAATTCTCCGAGGCGATCAGGAGCAACTTGTCACGCTGTAGCTCTTCCTCGGCGGCAATCGCCGCATACACATCCGGGTCTGTGGCTTTGAGTGCGTCCAAAGAGCCGATGGCATATTCCATGACAGGTTGTTCCCTTGAATTAGACGTCGGAGGAAGCCGCTTCGGCCTCCTGCTTCTTCACAACGTGGATCACTATGGTTGCAGTTACCTCCCGTGGAAGCTTGATAGGTACGGTGAAGGTACCGAGTTCCTTGATCGGATGGTCCATTTGGATCTTGCGTCGATCTACTGTAAATCCCTGCTCTAGCAATCTCTCCGCAATGTCTTTGACCGTGACAGATCCGAACATCTTGTCGTCCTTGCCGACCTGAGCCTGCACCGTGAGGGACACGGCTGAAATGTTCTTTGCCTGGGTTTCGATCTCCAGCTTTTCCTTTTTCGCCCGTTCCCCAGCTACACGTTTGATATGTTCAAACGTCTTAATGCTGCGACTGTCGGCCAACACCGCTTTCTTGCGCGGGAACAAAAAGTTACGTGCATACCCGTCTTTCACATCGAGCAGATCGCCGAGATGTCCGACCCCATCAATCGTTTCTTGTAGAATAACCTTCATGCCCCTAACTCCTTCTGTTGGAAAGGGAAAGAGGATACTGGGGGGCCGGAAAAAAGTCAATTCACAATAGGCACAAGATGTTCCTCAGTCGGTGTCTGGTCGGAGATCATGAGTGGGAAAGTACGCCAGATGCAGGCTGGACAGGTGTAATAGGTCGACCGTATGATGACGAGCCATTAAACATGGACAATGTTCTACAGATCTCATGACCGCACGCGATCTACTCGAAACATGGGCGATCAGGCTGGAAGCCGAACAGAAACGGGTCAGTACCTCGACAATGGACCAGCCAATTACCCAGGTGGCAGGCCGACTTGTCCACACCTTCGGTACACTTCATCTCTATGAGCTGACACTCCCGTGTGACTCGCCCATCGAGCATGACACCCCCTTTTCGATTATCGTCCCGGACAACATGGAACCAACCGAAGGAATTGTGCTTGCTAAACAAGGCAATGTGGTTCTGGTGCAGACGTTCGATGCCATCGGGCAAACTTGCGTCGAGGCAACCGTCATTCCAGATCGAGTTGGGCTCCTGGCCACGTCAGCCCAGCAATTACGGCATATACTCGCGCATCCGGACTCCTATCATCTCGGTCCGGCCGATCGTTTGGCTCTCTTTCTCGAAGCGATATCAGGAGCGGAGGATATTCCCCCGACAGGCCACAGGTCGTCCATCTTCATGACCATCTGGTCAGATGAGCTCGCCCTGCGCAGGCAGCAGTTGGCCGTGCTGGCGGTCGATTTGATTCGCGCGAATAAGCGCGTCCTCGTGGTCTGTCCTGATCACCAGCATGCAGATGCATTCGTCGGATTCATCGCACGAACCATGAAGGCTGTGGGACTCATGTACAAGACGTGGGTGAGTCGCTATGAAATGGCATTGGCCCAGCAAGTCGACGGTATCAGAATTCAGGAGTTGGGGTTCGAAGCGCAGATGCACCAGTTCTATGCCAATTCCCGTGCAGGTAAGGCCGAACTCCGACGCAAGTACGAACGGTTTCGAGAGTTGACCCCTCTACTGGCATACAAAGGGCAGAAGCAAAAAGATCTCGATGAAGTGCGCCTCCTGGAATGGCGTCTACTGACGCAGGTCAGCGAGCTTCAAGCAAAAATCAAAGACGTGACCGCCACATTGGCTGAGTATGAGAACCTCCCCCTGTTGCGACGGCTAAGCCTGCAAGCGGTCGGGAAAAATGTCGAATCTTTCCAGCAATATCTCGAACTGTATGAGAGCCAGTGCGCCGAGCTGAGGAAGGAACTCGACGTCGCCAAGGCGCGCATCAATGAACTGTTGCCAGAGGCATCTGTGCCAAAAGATATGCGGCCAGAGTTTGACGAACTCAAAGAAGAGATCGTCCGACTTGGCGGGACAAAAAAGATCCGGGAATTGCTCGCGGCGGAGGAAGACATGAACCGCCAAGCCTTCATTCAGAACCGGCGGCTCGTGGTGACTACGGCATCGCGAGTGCTGAGTGACCCCCTGTTCAGTCGAGTCAGATTTGATGTGTTAATCGCCGATGAAGCGCCATGGATCGCAGCAGCCTCGTTGCTCGGCGCCGCCGGTCTCGTCAGTGAGCGGATTGTGATAAGCGGCGATCACCGCGATATCGCGTCAGTTGGACGGTGGACCTCACGCGAAACACAATTTTGGTGAGCGGCACGACTGCTTGACGGAGACATCGATAATTCTGGATAATCCACTTCAACCTGGATGTGCCGAAGTGGCGAAACTGGCAGACGCACTAGATTCAGGGTCTAGCGCCCGCAAGGGTGTGCGGGTTCAAATCCCGCCTTCGGCACCACCACAATTTCAAGCACTTGCAGCCGCTTTCCCTCCCTCACTTGCAGACCCTTTGGAAGCCGTTCGGTGGGCTAGTGTTAGATGAGTG
>DATDFW010000337.1:0-9072 GCA_036522375.1 Nitrospiraceae bacterium | reverse complement strand
AAGGCACAATCAGTCGACCCGGACTCCCTCTACAATAGGAAGCCGCCTTTCTCCACTTCACATCAGGATGAAACCTCCTCGATCACCTCTTTCACGGTTTGAGCATGCTCCCGCTTCATGTCTGCTCATGCGGTCGAGAAGATCCGGACGGGCCGGTATACGTCCATCGATTACGCCATCTTCCGGCATTCTCCAGGACAAAAACCTTTCAAAGACATGGCCATTGCAGGAACACTGTCACAGCGCTGTTGCATTCAGTCTGACATTTCGGTACGGTCCCCAGCTTGAAATAATTTTCTCAGGTCATGCTCATTAAACAACATCCAACAGGCTCACCCTATCGATTCACGACGCTTTGGCCCTTCCTCTTATGTTTCATCATCACCGTGGTGGGTCTCTGGGGATGCGAGAAAATCACTTCTGTGTTTCACCGAACTCCCTTGCCAGATATGGGTCCGCGGCTCGCCAACTCTATTAAGCTGACCTTCGACCCTTCCGTCACGAATCTCAAGATGCAATATATCGATGGGTGCAACAGCCCGCACGAGCTCAAGGTGGGAGAAGACATCGAATCGATCATGATCGACGCCGCCGCCAAAACGTTTTCTGCCGTGACGGTTACGGGTGGAATCACTCCGCCGATCAAACACGATACGGAGATTATGGTCACGCTCCAACGATCGGGCCTCAAGCTCCGTACTGACGGTGTCTACGATCGAGTGCCTGCAGAGATGATACTTGAGACTCTTCTAATCTTCAGGGATCCAGATGGAAAAGAACTTGGACAGCAAGCCCTTTCCATCACACACCAGCAACGACTTATTCTAGAACAGCTCCAACGCCGATGCGATTACGGCAACATCGGAGAGTTTGTGCATGACGCCGGGATTGCCCTCTCGACACAATTCATGGGTGTCGTCCGGACACAGTTAGCAGCCATGGGCGGACTCACCTCAGCAGGCGTGGCACCATCGCCAGTGAGACCGGTTTCACCAACGGCTAACCCACCATACGAAGGTACTCGATCGGCACTCTCGTTCAAGGCCACTGTACTCGACGAGAACAGCAATTTGATCTTCGAAGGGGGCGAGCGCATTCTCGTACGCATCGGCCTCGTAAACGGAGGACAGCAGGAACTTCAGGATGTGACAGTGTCCTTAACAGGAACGGCTTCAGTACTCGACCAGTTTTCTACCACTAGGTTGGCAGTTGGGCGGCTGCAGCCTGGCCAGTTCCGTTCGATTGAGTTTGTGGCCACGTTGCCGCAAGCCGTCCAGCAACAGAAGGCCGAGATCCAGGTAACCGTCTCTGATGCTGGAACCTATGCTCAGCCATCGAATCAAACCCTGGCCCTGGTGATCCAACCTACCGAACTCAAGCCCGACAGCGTGGATATGCTTCCTGTTGCCGTCGATGGGTTTCAACAGCACCACACCTATCTGCTTTCAGTCGGGATCGGAAGCTATCGAGACCAGCAAACCCTATCCCCCAAGTTCGCTTCATTAGATGCCGAGATGGTCTCGATCTATTTTCAGACCCTCGGTGGATTGCCGGCTTCCAATATTCGCCTGCTGCAGGACCGAAAAGCGATACGTTCGGATATCGATGAGGCCCTGCTGGATTGGCTGCCGCCTCGCATGACAAAGGACGCGGTCGTCATTGTCTATTTTGCCGGTCTGGCTTTAGTCTCTCCGACGGGAGAAACGTTCCTGGTACCATACGATGGGACTGTCACGACGACGTCACGAGCATATCCGCTCAAAAATTTGGAGGCAGCGCTGTCTCGCTTACACGCGAAACAGACAGTGTTTCTGTTCGATGGTATTGTGTCGCGTATAGAGCCAGCTAGCAGAACCAAGACCGTACTTCCCGAATGGAATCCCACGGGGAGTTCGACCATCCATGTCATCGGGACCAGCGGCATTGGGCAGGGATTGGAGGATGACCAGCATCGGCATGGGCTGTTCACCTACTATTTGCTGCGGGCACTACGCGGCGAGGCCGATACCAATCGAAATGGCGACGTGACACTCGGCGAAACGGTGACTTATCTCAGTCAAAAAGTCCGCTGGGCTTCCAAGACTCACATGAACCGTGAGCAACGCCCGTTCACGGTTCCGACCATTCTCCCAAGCGATCCTTCCGCTGCCTTGATCTTAACCAAGCTTGCTGCAATCAAAGGGTCCGAAGTCCACTAGCGGATACTCAAATACCCGCTCTCCTTCCTCTCCAAACCCTGGAAGGCAACAACTTACATCTCGCAGTGCACAATGTGACTCCCACGTTTTCCGATGCAGCGACATCCTACGATCGGAAAACAAAAAGAGGGTGAAGGAAGAATCCTCCACCCTCTTGAACTCAACGATGCGAACACTATTCTTTGCAAAAACTCCGCTCGTAATTGATGATCGTCCAGGCTTCTTCTTCGGTAATCGCGGCAGGAATCAATGGAACCATTCCTGTGCCTGCACTCCCGTTCTTGATTACCCAGAAGAGCTCGCCATCTTTCCGCTTCTTGTGGAACTTGCAGTTTGTGAAGTTGCGGGGAGCTGGATTCAGAATCTTACCGGCCTCACCCTGGCCATCCCCGTCCTTACCATGACAATTGAAGCACGTCCCCTTTCCCTCGAACAGTGCCTTTCCTTTGGCAATGTTTTCGGGGGTCGTAGCGATTGGATTCTTCATGGCCCTCGCGTCGGCCATCTGGTCCGCAGGTACACGGGCTTTAAGCGGATCACGCTCTTCGGCTGCATACGCCGAGACTGACAGCAGCATCAGCGCTGCGCTGATTCCCAGAAACTTAGAAAAATACCCCATCAGACTTCCTCCTTTGTGTTTAACCTCAGCACATGAACTCGGTCTCTGACCACTGCTCATGAGATCCATATCAAAGCGACAAAACGGGGGCGAATATAACAACGGCCTTCCACTCATGTCAAGCAATCCACGGTGGTACCTGACACCCGATGCAGTCATTCCCTTCCTCGCTTCCTCTCATTCCCGTCACTCCCGATTTATGAATTCACACTTCCAACGCGCCGACATGCGTCATGCCTATTGAACATCAATCAAAGCTTATGCCAGAACACCGCTATAGTGCTGCACGATATTCCGGCTAGTTAGGAGCATGCACACAGCAGAAGCCTCAGAAACCTTAGCAGGGTGACACCATTGCGCCCCAGTCTCTGCTGCAGCGCCCCATTCTTCAATACTGGACGGCTCGACAACCTAAGGCGCAACGAGTCAACATGGCATGTGCTATGAACGGATAGACGACGCCGGTGAGGAGCTAGCGCTTGATGACAATATCGCGTGCGACTTTTCCGCTCGGACCAAAAGGTTTTTGTGGTTGGCCATTAAGTTCGGCTTTGACGCCTCCGGCGTTACCAAGCGTCAGGACAAACTGGTCCTGTCCTTTCCATCTGGCCTTTTCTCCAGGTCGGAGCAGAGCCTCTTGAGGACTGCCGCCATCGATTTGAACGACCACCCAACTCAATTCTGTCGCCTCCAGATCCAGCGCCAACTGTCCCTCTGCTGTCCCAGAACCTTCGAGTGAAATCCCCCCCAATGGCCCGTCGCTTCCCAGCGATGAAGGACTTGGAGTGGCCTGTTCCGGCACGGCCGAAGCTGTGGTTACGGGGCTGGTCACCGGTTCAACTGTTTTTTTTGGGGTTGTGTCAGTTGGTACAGCCGGAGACTCGCTCGGTTTGGCCTTGGGAGTCACAGGGACTGGTTCGGTCTGCTGGCTTGGCAGGGCTTCCTGAGATTCCGGAATCGGTGGAGGGGTCCGCTTGGCTGCGGAGACCGGAACGTCTGAACTCGAACGACGGACTAAGAGTGACGACTGTTCACGGCTTAAGAGGAAGATGAGGGTGATGATCGCGATCCCAATCGCGATTGCGACGGCTTTCCGATTGGCTTTGCGCTTTCGTTCCTCTTCAGCCTGTCTGACTCTCAAACGTTCACGCTCTACATGCTTATCGTAATAGGCCCCTGCCGATTGATCGAATCGGTGAATCGCATCGTCTTCATCCAGTCCGAGTGATCTTGCATAGGATCGGACAAAGCCTCGCGCAAACACTTGATCGGGCAGTTTGGCGAAGTTCCCTTCTTCCAATGCCTTCACAAAATCAGTCCGAATTCGCGTCTTGGACGCGACTTCGTCGATGGTGAGCCCCTTGGTTTCTCGCACTTGCCTGAAAAATTCACCGATCGATTCCATAGGTGTCTCTCTACGGCTTGATCTGTGTCAGAAGTTCCTTCGCAGCTGCAGCATACTCACCGCCTTTATCGAGCGTCGTCACCTTAGTCAACTCCTCTTTCGAGCGTCGCTCGAACCCCAGCTTGTAATACACACGCCCCAGCTCCAGGTGCAACAACGCCGGTGGAACGTTCGGTGGATTGACCACCAAGGCATCCTCAAACGCTTCCATTGCCCCCTGGTGATCGTTCTCGTGGGCCAGCGCGCGGCCAAGATGAAATCGGGCCAGGTCGGGGGTGACATACAAGGGATTGGTCAATGCCTGACGAAATGCCGCGATCGCTTCCTTCCACCGCCCCTGTTTCTCCAACACCTGGCCCAAATACGTGTATGCCTCCGAGTAGTTCTCATCGAGTGTCGTCGCGGCCCTCAATTCTTGCTCGGCTTGGGGCAACCTACCCTGCAGGGCCAGAATATGGCCGAGCCCGTATCGTGCTTCTTTGTTGTTAGGATCGAGCGCAACGGCTTTCTGGAATGCCACAAAGGACTTCTGCTGATCTTGCTCCAGACTCGCAACGCCTTCCTGGTAATATCCTTTTGACTTCTGTGCAGAGCCTTCAGATGTGGCACAACCGGGCAGCCATACAATTAGACCCAATATAAGCAAGGGATATGCGGATTGTCGAACAAGTGAAGCTACAAATCGAATGTGAGTCACGCAATATCCTCGAAATGGGTCAACTGCTTGAAGGCTCGAAACCGTTCTTCAACTTCTTTGTAGTCCAGGATTCGCAAACGGTCAAGACTAAAGGCTTCTACGGTAAATGACGCCATGACGCTCCCAAAAATGATCGCTTGCTTGAATGCGTCGATCGAACGATTGCCGGTAGCCGTAAGGTAGCCCAGGAAACCGCCGGCGAAGGTATCTCCCGCACCAGTTGGATCGCGCACGTCTTCGAGCGGAAAGGCGGGAGCCCCGAACGTCTGTTTCTCATTGAACATCAAGACCCCATACTCCCCACGCTTGATGATAAGGTGTTTGGGTCCACGCGCGAGAACCTTTTGTGCGACCTTCACCAGATTCGTATCTTCGCCAAGCGCCCTGGCCTCTCCGTCATTAATGATCAGAATATCTACCTGCTCCAAGACCCGCCACAATGCATCTCGCTTGCCGTTGATCCAAAAGTTCATCGTATCGCACGCGACTAAGGGCGGACGTGAAAGTTTTTGCAGCACATCCAATTGAAGTTCCGGATCGATATTGCCCAAAAACAAGAGGTCCGGAGATCGATAGGCGTCGGGAATTTTTGGTCGGAAGGTTTCGAATACGTTGAGCTTCGTATCGAGTGTGTGTGCTTCGTTCAATTGATGGGTGTACTCCCCTTTCCATCGAAATGTCGCCCCAGGTTTCCGCTCCAGCCCCGTCACGTCAATGCCACGGCTTTTGAGAAACGTGAGGTGTTGTTGGGGAAAATCTTCCCCCACGACGGCAATGAGATCGACGCTGGTAAAGTAGCTGGCTGCTGTCGAAAAGAACGTGGCCGATCCCCCAAGAACCTCGTTGACCTCTCCGAAAGGTGTTTTCACCGTATCCAACGCGACGGATCCGACGACGAGCAACTTTCCCATAACTTAATGAATCCCCTTCTGCGTCGGAACAACCCGATCCATCAATAAGGCCAACTTCCGCCGGAGTGAGGCGGGCATTCGATCCGGTGTCGTGATAATGGCATTTTGCAATGCGTGTTGACAGCTGCATACCTTGACGTCGGCCAACCCATGCAGTGCCGCCCGTAACAGTCGCTTGGCCAGCATGATATTCTGACGGAGCGTGGTCAAGATCGACTCAAGAGTGACCGCCTCTTCAGTCTCATGCCAACAATCGTAATCTGTCGCCACTGCCACCGTGGAGTAACAGAGCGCTGCCTCACGTGCAAGTTTGGCCTCGGGAAGATTCGTCATTCCGATCACACTCGCTCCCCACTGACGATAGAGTCGAGACTCCCCTTTGGTCGAAAACTGCGGCCCTTCGATGCAGAGATAGACTCCACCCTGATGCACGATTGCACCAACCGTATGGGCTGCAGCCAATAACACCGCCCCAAGCGAGGAGCAGACCGGATCGCCGAATGCTACATGTGCGACAATCCCCCCCTCAAAGAAGGTGGACACCCGCCGCTTGGTGAGATCGATAAACTGATCGGGCAACACCACGTCCCCGGGCTTGATCGACTCTTTCATACTTCCAACTGCACTCACAGAAATCACCCGGCTCACCCCGAGCGACTTGAGCGCATAGATATTCGCGCGGTAGTTGATTTCTGATGGGTTGAGCCGATGACCTCGTCCATGCCGCGAGAGGAAGGCGATTCGAGTCCCGTCCAATTCGCCAAGCAGCAGCTTGTCGGAGGGAGCTCCGAAGGGAGTCTTGACCGCCAACTCCTTGACCTTCCGAAGCCCCTCGATGTCGTAGAGCCCACTGCCGCCGATGATCCCGATATCTGCACGGGATGCATATCCCTGTCGTGTCATCCCTGTGCTCCAAGCGTGACGAGAAATCGATCCACCCGTCCGACCACCAATGCTGCCGTGTGTTGGGCTGATTCCGATTCTTCGATCGTCAACCACTGAATCCCCGGTTCTTTCCTAAACCAGGTCATTTGTCGTTTAAAATATTGTCTCGTATCTCGTTTGAAACGCCGAGTCATTTCAGCGATGTCGTACTCTCCAGCCAAATGCTCGGCCACCTGCCGATATCCCAAGCCCTTCATGGCCGCGCTGTCGCGTCGATACCCCTGGGCCAGGAGCTCCTTGGTCTCTTCTATCAGACCATGAGCTAGCTGCCAATCAATCCGCTCCTCGATACGCCGGTTGAGTATGGAGCGGTCCCGGATCAAGCCGATGATCAAGGCTGAAAATGGCCGCGCGGAAAACCCATGCTCCTGCTGATACTCCGACATCCGACGACCGGATAATTGGTACACCTCCAGCGCGCGGATCACTTTCGATTCGTCGCGTGGATGTATGCGCGCCGCGGCTATCGGATCGGACGCCACGAGTCGCGCGTAGAGGCGATCATGCCCTTGTTCGTTCGCCTCCTGCCGCAGGGCCTCTCGCATGATCGGATCGGCTGGTGGCGCGTCGCACAACCCCTTGAGAAGAGTCCTCACATACAGCCCTGTACCACCCACTATCAAGGGAAGGCGGCAACCTCGGTAGAGCCGTTCAATTTCATCGAGCGCCTGACGTCGGTACAATCCTGCATTGAATGTTTCGTCAGGATTGACGAGATCAATCAGCCGATGGGGAACACCCTGGCGCTCCTGTAGGATCGGCTTATCCGTCCCGACGTCCATTCCACGATAGACTTGCCGCGAATCCGCGGTAAGCACCTCGGTCTCGAACGCTTTTGCCACTTCGACCGCGATGCGGCTCTTCCCCACAGCAGTCGGGCCAACCAGTACGACAACAGGCTTGCAGCGGACCTGCGTCTCTGAAAGACGACACGTCGCTCTCGCTGGAATAGCCATCATGACCATCCGACACGCCCAAATAGTTTGGCCAGCTCATCGGTCGAAAGACGAAACGCCGTACGCCGGCCATGTGGGCAAGTCATAATCAACCCTTCCTCTACCCAATCGTGAATCAGCTGTTGAATTTCAGGTAGAGCCAAGCTACGTCCGGCACGCACCGCTCCATGGCAGGCGAGCGACGCCAATACAGGTTGAACTCGCAGTTCCAGAGTCGAGGTGGTGTTCCACTCGGTCAAATCGTCGAGCAGGTCCTGCACCAGGGCAACTGCGTCGACCTTACCAAGTCCGACCGGCACACCACAAACTGCGACAGCGGTCGCACCAAACGGTTCAATCAGAAGGCCGAGTTTCTCCAAATCATCACGGCGCTTGAGCAACAGTACACTCTGCGACGCCAACAGCTCGATCGGCTCAGGGATCAAGAACGGTTGCGAGGGGATTCTCCGATTCTGCCACATTCTCCCAAGCCGTTGGAAGAGGACACGCTCGTGTGCCGTATGCTGGTCGACCACTTGCAGTTCTTCGCCCACCTGCGCCACAAGATAGGTACGGAGGATTTGTCCGAGCGGCACGACGTCGCGCTGCTCCGTCTGCTGATACGATGCCGCTGTCTCATGGACAATGGCCAACTGATTTCCTTCAATGGTACCGGACAGAGACCCCCTGTCGCTCATGTTGTTCCTGGCGTCCTGCCTGCGAGTGGAGATCATTGCGGCAGGGTGAAAGTCCCCGGAAGATGCAATCTGTCGACCAGCAGTGGGAGCGGGCTCCGGTACCGTTTCCGACAGCCGCGCCTGGGTGATACCCAGCATAAGCTCACGCTCTGACCCACCGAGCGCGTGACGGATCGACTGACGGACTAACTGATGAAGAGCTTCAGTTTCTGCAAAACGGACTTCTTTCTTCGTGGGATGCACGTTGACATCCAGTCGGTCCGGCTCGATATCCAGAAAGAGTACAAAAGTCGGGTGTTGTCCTTTGGGCAGAAATGATCCATATCCATCCATGACCGCATGAAACACCGTCGCATTGCGGACGGGACGCCGATTCACAAACAGTTCCTGCGGCGTTCTCGAGGCCCGCGCATGAAGAGGATCGACCATCACACCGCGAATCGATATCCCCGCTATCCGACCGCGCACCTCAATTGTCCGCTCGAGAAACGCCTGACGATAGACTTGAAGTATTCGGTCACGATCAGTTGTCACGGCGGGATAGTTGAGAATCTCCTGGCCGTTATGCGTCAGGCGGAAATGGACCGATGGCCAGGCGAGACCTGCAAGTTGCACGACATGACTGATATGAGAGAACTCAGTCGTAGTCGATTTAAGAAATTTC
>DATDFW010000336.1:0-8982 GCA_036522375.1 Nitrospiraceae bacterium | reverse complement strand
CCTAGAAGAGACGATTCCACACAGAGTCTTTGGGCATCAGCTCAGGATAGCGCGAGGCGTCACCGTGCCAATGTACCGACAGGCTCAGCATGCATGAGCAGGCGCTTAAGCGCGTCCCCCAGTAGATGCAGCGAGAACTGTTTTTCCACGTACTCGGTCACCCCCAATGCTCGGATCTGCTGTTCTGAATCAGGAGTTCCCGCCCCTGTTAATACGATCACCGGTTGCGTGGGATTGAGACTGCGGACCTGTTTCAAAACCGTGAGGCCATCCATCCCCGGCATTTTCAGATCAAGGACCACGACATCGGGGCGTGCTCGGCGAAAGACCTCCAGGCCCTTTTGACCACCGTCAGCGAGGATCACGTCATAGCCCTTTCGAGTTAAGAGCGTGTCGAGAAGATCCCGGATGCCCGCCTCGTTGTCTTCAAATCAGATTGAACACGAAATTCCACGAGGCAATATTCAGGGAAAGACCGGTTCTTCTGATATACTTAGGCTACCTATTGTATCCATTTAGCGGGAGGTGGTCCCATGGCCAGGATTCTGGTGACTCCACATGATCACCAACATCATCCCCACGGTAGCTAGCGGAGCGACGATTGCCATAAATACGGTATGGGTCATCGTTGTACTCTTCCTTTCTTCTCGCTCATCCTTCAGCAAGACTGGTCCCCGTCGTTCTTCGGTTTATTGGTTTGGTTCGTTTGGTTGGGAAGCGAAGCACACCAGAAAACCGGACAAACTATATGAAGTTCCTTCCCTTCTTAACGATAGATCAGGCCGATCCTTCCAAAGGAGAATGTCCCCATTTCTCAGGCTCAGGCACCCGTGCCCTTCAGGTTCCCTTCATAACGAGTGTGCCGTGAGTGATCGCTCCCCGCGCGTGCAACACTGCCGCGACGAGAACGGCTTCAGCGATCTCCGGATCCGACGCGCCGTGTTCGTGTGGCTCTCAATGCAAGAGGAGAACTATGTACGAACCGCGAGCGCCATCAGTTCCCTATACTCTGGCGGAATCGCTTTCGCGGCCAAAGCGGCCTGGTCGAGGGCTGCACATGTTTAGATCGTCTTGTGCGCATGAAGTTCTAGATTCTTCATCTTCCTCGATTCTTCTTGTTGTACATGGCTTCCTCCTCATGATGGTCGGTTGCTGAATCAGAGGAGCCATGCCATTCCTTATTCCCCCTGCGCATTGATGCGCAGAATGTGTTCCGGCGGCGCAGCCACAAGTTGTTCGCTACGCCGCCGGAAGATGTACTCAGGAGCCGGCACCTCGTCGGGTCATAGTTGGGCGCCTATAGTCCATTGACGATGAAGGGCACCTTCTTGACATTCGAGATGACGTGGAATCCCATGAGCCTCAAGTCCTTCTCATCGAAGTGACCGTTACCGTCCCGATCTTCCAGCACATTGGGCGCCGGTCCCTGCACGATCGCCACAAAAAGGCGCGAGGGCGTGTGCTGTCCCACCGCGCCAAAAACATTGGGCGCGCCGATGATCCAGGTGGCCGACACATCGGTGTTGTCGTCACGGCGGTCCGTAATGGCAACGATGTTGAACAGGTCGGCTAAGTTCTGGCCAGGACCAGCCCCCAGGGTGGAGCTGGAGAGCAACACGACGAGGCCGGGGAAATGATCAAGGTTCGCGCCGATCCCGAAGGTTCCGGGAAATGGGGGTTGGTTGGCTTGCGCGCCTGGCCCTGTGAGTTCCGGCGATACGCCTGTTGACGCAAGATTCCCCTCAAAGTGTGCCACGAGGTCGACCAGAAAGGCCCGACTGCCGACCCCGGCGACGGCGCCATGTTTTGGGGCATGCACTTCCAGGCTGACAGAATGATCCTCCGCGGACACCACCGTTACACCGGCATGGAGCAGGAATGCGATGAGACTGAGACGGATGATATGAAAGGACATGGGGACACCTCCTAGTGTGTATGTTCCCGGATCGAAAATCGATCCGGCATCGCCGCTGCAACGACGTGTCCCACAATAAGGACAATGACTGATACTTGTCTTATCAAGGAGGCAGGTTCTCTTGACAGTGGTGTCCTGGGCAGCACTATACTTGCCCTACTATCCGGTTTGATTAGCCGAAACGTCGTGACTGGAGGGAGAGTTCCGCTTGGATGTCTTGTCGGAAGTCCTCAGAGCCGTCAAACTTGACGGAGCCCTGTTTTACAACGCTGAGTTTTCCGCCCCCTGGGCCGCCCGCTCCATCGACGCGCACACAGTGAATTCGAGTCTTTCGCCGAACTCCCAACACGTGATCATATTTCACCTGCTGACCGAGGGCCGCGGCTATGCACATGTCGAGGGTGACGACCGGCCGATTCCACTGAACGCAGGGGACATCCTCATTGTTCCACACGGCGATGCACATATCTTGGGAAATGGCCCACCCGTTACGCCGGTGGACCGCGCACAAGTTCTGGAACAAGTGTTAGCGCAAGGCCTTAAAGTTTCCCGAATGGGCGGAGGGGGGGAAATCACCAAGTTTGTTTGCGGCTACATGGCCTGCGAACCGCAGCTCAGCCGAGTGTTCCTTGGCGGGCTACCGTCCATTCTCAAAATTAATATCCGCAACGACGTATCCGGCCAATGGTTGGAAAACTCCATCCGCTATTCGGTGGATAATGTGGATCCATCGAGACCGGGTGATGAGACCATTCTCGCCAAGCTGTCCGAAGTCTTGTTCGTCGAAACATTGCGACGGTACATCGTTATGCTGCCTCAGGAACAAACTGGGTGGCTGGCCGGGATTCGCGACCCAGACGTCGGGAAAGCCTTGGCGCTCCTGCATCGCAAGCCCGCCTATCCTTGGACGATTGCTGCACTCACGAACGAGGTAGGAATTTCGCGTACCGTACTGACCGAGCGTTTCCGCCGCTATCTCTCGGAGACTCCCATGGCCTACCTCACCCGCTGGCGGCTTCAGCTCGGCGCGCAGCTGCTTAAATCGACGAGCAGTAGCGCTGCGCAGATCGCTGCTGATGTTGGCTATGAGTCGGAGCCGTCCTTTAATCGCGCCTTCAAACGTGAGTTTGGCCTCCCGCCAGCCCGGTTCCGCAGTAAATCGAAAGCAACCCGCAGCACAGCCGACCGCCACACCTCGAAGAATGGTCACCGCACTGCAAAACGATGAGCGATGCGGCTCCTTCCTCACCCTCATCACCCTCCCATCACCACCCTCACTCGTCACCGACGTAATGGATACGTCTCCGGCTTTGCGTGCAAAATAGCACTCTATGTGCCGGCGGTAGGCGCAAACAGGATCAGGATGAGAGCCTATGGTAGGTGTGTGCCATTTGGAGGCGCAAACACTATATTAAAATAAGGGCTCGCTGATTAAGAATGGGAAAGGATGTCTTTTCAGAAGGCTAGCTATTGTAACGGTTTCCCATGTTACGTCGCGGCTTCGACAGGTTAGACGATTCTATTCCTTCAAAACTGGTCACATCCCTTTTTGAGGAAGAGTGCCCTGTCTACAAATGGTGTCAGATACTCGTGTGCGAAGTGGCTATGGATGAGAGCAGGCTCAAGCATGTTCAAAGACCAAAAGGCAGTCCACCCGAGGAGGGCCAACCATGAGAGCTGAGGACCAATATGGGAGCTGGTACAAAAACGCTCGATAGTTCAAGTCCACCTGTCAACTTGTTTTAACCCTTCACCTATCGGGTTACCCAAACCTGGCTGTTACCGGGTCAGCCGGATCATAGTAGTGTGGGACGAAACGACACCAGTCCTCGGTAATTAATCCCTGTGTCTCCCGAATCCCAATCCCGGCTGGCTCGTCTCCTACGATCCATGACCCAATTACTGGATGCCACCCCTCAAATGCCGGCAATGGGATGAAGGTCTGATACACCCATCCCTCTTGACCATATGGCCCAGGAATGGTGGTAATGAGTGTTGGCGTGACAATCTCAATGTTTGCGCCTTCTCGAGAGAGCAATGGCTTCTTCACATAGGTCTCCCCTAAGGGTTCGGCTGTGAAGAAGGCTGGCACCAGATTAGGATGACCAGGGAACAGCTCCCAGAGGAGGGCCAGCAACCCCTTGTTGCTCAGAATCATTTTCCAAGCTGGCTCAATGACCAGCAGAGGGGACCGGAGCAGGAGAGAACCAAACGGTTCGGCTGCCAGCCATTCCCATGGATAGAGCTTGAAGAGCGCGGTAATCCGATGATTGGCTTGATCGACAAAACATTGCGCATTCAGATCCCAGCCGATCTCTTGTATGGGAATCGGAATGGGATGGGCGCCGGCCTGCTGTGCGGTGTCTTGGAGATAGGCCACAGTCTGGGCATCTTCAAGGCTGTCCGGCACCCCGGTGAGATGAAGCTGGCCAGAATGCTTGTTGAGGATGACGGTCCATCGCGCCACTAGTTTCTCGTGTAGGGAATTGAACTGATCCATCGCAGGAAATACGCGCTCGATCCAATACCACTGCGCGACACTCGCCTCGATTAAACTCGTTGGGGTGTCCGCATTGTATTCAAGTAGCACGGGAGGGCTTTCCCCGTCATAGCGCAGATCAAAGCGCCCGTAGAGAGAAGGCCGCTCTTGTTCCCATGAGGCGCGGATGGCAGGACGGCAACCCGTCGGAATGTGAAGCAGGTCGAACTTGTTCTGGGTGATGACATTCTCTACGACTTCTAAACACATCTGATGGAGTTCGGCCGTCGCCTCCTCCAGTTCGGTAATTTCGTCTGAGGTGAATCGATAACACACATCTTCTCGCCAGTAAGGGGCCTCCTCGCTGTGAAAGGTGAGCCCTGCGTCATCTAAACAAGTTGGCCAGTCCTGACGAGGCACACTCGGTTCGCGTTTCATGTGTGCGTCCCTCCAAAGTGTGAATGCGAATGCCCAAATCCGCCTCGAAGCACATGGGTAAATATCTGTGCAATTCCACGGACAACTCCTGTAAGAAGCGACTGGCCAATAGAAGTCGATCCCTCTCGCTCCAGTTCTGCTTGAGTACCCATGGATGTGGCGGAGCTATAGGCCCAGTACGTTCCCTCAGGGAGATCTTGCTGGACTCCTCGAACTGTTATCAGGCTGCATTCGCCACTTCCCCAGTATGCAGTGCACTCTTCTTCGGTGTTAAAGGTTGTTGATCGATCAGGAATTGGATTGAGATTTTGACAGCCGGATGCCACCAAGGTCGCCGCACCAAGCAGCAGTAAAGGGATCTGTTGTGATCGCTTACGGTTTTGTGTCGGCATGGTCTTCCTCCCTGGTCGAGTCACCTCGTGGTAGAGACTTGGTGGAACACGCCATCTCCTCCTTGCTATTGCTCAAGAGGTTCAGGGCGCTTCACGAGGGAGGGAAAAGATCAGATGCGATAGACGCAGATGACCTGATAGAGCGGAAGGGCGGACAGCTGGAGCAGTGTCTGGAACATATGCGACAGGGGTCGCAAAAGGATCCGGGGCATTTCTAGATCAAGGCTTCCCGGAGCAGAGTGCACCAGGACAGGTTTCAGAATTTCGCTGAAATCATCGAGAAGGTCTGGTTCGACGGCCTGTTGGAAGCCAGCGAGTGGCAACACAAGGACATCGGAAAGATCGAAGGTGTCGGCGCAGGCAAGCCCCCCTACAGCGAGCAAGGCGACCAACATCACCTCGGCTCGAACAATCGACTGACATCGCAGCCACTTCAGCATCTCACACACCATGCACACAGCCTGATGTGGGGCTTCCAGCTAGATGCTACTCCCTACATGGAGCCGCGTCAAGGATCGCAAAAGGGCCGTGGTTCGGACCGGCAAAGATTTCGCAGGCAGGACTAGAATCCGCTTTCTCTCAATGAATGTATTTGAGAGCTGTATATGAGGGTACCGAGGGGGTTCAAAAACCTTGTGAAATCTCTCGCGAATAACCTTATGATCCCGTGAGTTGTCATTATTTCCGGTCGCGATCAATTCGTATCACCTTATTCGTATTGGCCGAGAATGTAATGGTGGTTGTCCATTCTCCCTTGCTCGTATCTCCGCCCCAGATATATTGATAATTCACTAGTCGCTGGCTCAGAGGCGTTGGCTCAAACTGATCGATGCGTCGATCAGGCTGGCCGGTCCTGCCCACAACTTCCGGTTCCGTCATGCCATGGATCAGCAATAGACCCATACAGGGCGACGACATTGACGCAGATAGAGAAAGCGAACAGTCCAATTCATTCCCCGACTACCGCAGCAGCGTCAGTCACTTTCAATCGTGCGCTATTTGACATAAGAGACAAGTGCCAGTTGGTTACGTTATATTACCGAGTTAGGGGAAAACCTGTCCGTCCCGTGACGCATGGGGCTGGATCGGCTCAGGTAACCAACGAGCTAACCGCACATTGTGAGATCATCGGCCCCGCCAACCTACGAAAGATTAGACATCAGATCGAGGCGAAGCAGAAATCACCATGATCAGAGCGAGTTAGGATATGGCAGCCGAGATGAACCAAGGAGGAGACATCGCATGCAGATGGTCATCATGACGTTTCGTTCATCACTTGAAGAGGAAGTGCTTAAGTGGCTTGAGGCAGAACGCCTCTCCTTTACTTTTGTGGAAAAGGCTCACGGAAAAGGCGAGACGGGGCATGATCTTGGCTCAATTTACTGGGGTGGTATTAACACGATGCTGTTTGCGGGAGTTCAAGATGAGCAACTCAGTGGCTTCCGGGAACGTATCCATAATTGGCAACGGGAGTTCACTCGCGAAGGCACGGCGCCTGCGCCCGTTCACGTCTTTGTTTTGCCTTGCATCCAATGGTTTTAGCATCTCATGCATGCTAATTGGTCATATCGTTTTTGTTGCCCCCAGTGTAATAAACGGTGAAAAGCAATCAAATTGAGTCGAAACCTAGTCCGCTACCGAACAGAGCCCAGGTTTTCTAAATCTCTATGCGCATTTTTTAGGTTTGTCTGAGGGGAATATCGGAAATACGATTTTCTTTTCAGGCTCTAACTTGATTAGTGAGGGCCTTCATTACTTCTGTCGTCTGGCCTTCGGGAATGTATACGGAAATTTCTGCCGTTAATTGGATCAGATGATCATCATGAGCGAAATTCTGCGCTGCTAAGAAACAGCTCCCGACACTTTCAACTGACAGAGAACCAGTATTATCAACCAAGGTAAACTCTGCTCTGCCATGCAGAGTGCGGCAGGGTCCTCTGGCTACTGTCGCGGGCGGGAGGGCTTCCATGGCCTCCACTTTTTCAACGACGGTTACCGTACGAAGGGGAAGCCGTTGCACAATCCGACGGCATCATGGCGGTCGGTGTTGTTTACCTGAATTGAGAGGGAGGCTTAACCATTTGGGCATGAGGTCGTCACCCACGCCCGACAGCATCCCATCGCGCGGTGAACCGCAGACTTGTCGTTAAACTGCTTAATGTTACTTTCACTTAGCAACTGCATTAGTCTCACCTTACCGCTAGTGGAGACGTTCGGGAGGAGCAGTTCTCATGGCTGAATGTGGTTTCTGTCGACGCGAATTTGGACAGGTCGATTGGTCGGGGGGCCTGCAGGAAACTTAATGAAATTAATTGACGATCATCATCAAGAAAGATAGCTACCTAGTCCAGAACGAGAGCCGATGTGTCAAACATATTAGAGGAGGACAGATCAATACCGCATCGATATGTCTCACTCGTCATAATGACGCAGGCCAATCCTCCGCTGACCAGTCGACCAGCTGGATTGTTTATTGGCAGCGTCGTTGCCATACTATCCCTGCTTGCTGTGGGTGACCAGTGGCCCATAAAGAAATCCGGAAAGTATGGCTGACCGTTTTCCAGCAATAGCGGATGATTTTTTATTGTTGGTAACAGCTGTAAATCGTTGTCCCCACGGCTGTACGGTTGCCCTTGAGGGAAGGGAGGTGAGTCATGAACTGTCCACACGTGACTGCTCTTAAGCCAGTTCCCGCTCGCACTCTAGGCTGTGAAGAGTGCATAAAAATTGGATCGCCCTGGGTGCATCTCCGTCTCTGCCTGACCTGCGGTCATGTCGGTTGTTGTGACAGCTCCCCGAATCGCCACGCAACGAAGCATTTCAAGCTCCAGGCCCATCCAGTGATGGCCTCCTTTGAACCCAGCGAGCGGTGGGCCTGGTGTTACATCGATCAGATGGACCTGGAAGTGCCAAAGCTTGTCACGCCGTACTTGCGTTAGTGCGGGAGGTTCGTTGCCCCCAAGAGGAAGCTGAGGCATGGCCGAGCACGACTTGCACAAGGTCGCTTTCCCGAAACTCGATGACGTCCAAGTCACCACACTCGCTCAGTTCAGCACGCAGCGGATATTGCGCGACGGGGAGCACTTGTTTAATGCAGGCGATCGTGAGTACAAGTTCTTCGTCGTCGAGCGAGGCGCGGTAGAAATTGTCGAGCATTCGAGCGGCGAGACCAAGAGAGTCGCCTTACATGAACGACACGCGTTTGGCGGCGACGTCAGTCTGGTAACCGGCCGGCCGGCGCTGATCAGCGCGATAGCTCGCGGTGACACCGAGATCTTCGAAATCTCACCCAGCGACATCAGGCGCATCATGGGCGAGCGCCCCGCGATCGGTGAAGTGCTGTTGCGGGCCTTTATTGCACGGCGCGAACTGCTCGTGGCATCGGACTTTCAAGGACTTCGGGTATTCGGGGCTGGCTCTTCGCGCGACACCTTCCGCATTCGTGACTTCCTCGCCAGAAACCAGGTGCCATTCACCTGGATCGATGTGAATCACGACCCTCAAGTCGGCGTGCTGCTGCAAAGCTTCGGGCTCACCGAGGCCGACACGCCCGTGGTCGTCTTCGGATCCGAGCCGCTGCTTCGGAATCCATCGACGCGTGCCTTGGCCGACCTCATCGGAGTCAGACGGCCGCTGACCCAACGGGTCTATGATCTGGTGATCGTCGGTGGCGGGCCGGCAGGGCTGGCTGCGGCTGTGTACGCATCGTCGGAAGGACTGGCCACCGCTGTAATTGACGCGACCGCCCCGGGCGGACA
>DATDFW010000335.1:0-5969 GCA_036522375.1 Nitrospiraceae bacterium | reverse complement strand
ACGCTACGGCTGTGGTCGTCAAGCAATGGTTGAAGACTAACCCGTGAGACACGTGTAACGATGGCCACGCACCTCACCGGCGAGCAAAAAGCGGCTATCCTCCTCAAAGCCATTGGGGAGGATGCCGCTGCGATGGTGATGAAGAACCTGAGCCCGAAGGAGATCCGTCGACTGGGATTGTCCATGAACGCGACGGCAAATATCACGCGGGAAGACGAATCGATCGTCATCGATGAATTCGATAGGGCGAGCGCAAGCGGTGACGTGACGTTTCAAGGGAAGGAATATATCAAAGCGATTCTGTCCAAGGCACTCGGTCCTGAAAAAGCCAATCGTATGATCGAATCCATGACCAATAAAGTGTATCCGGGGCTCGATGCGATGAAGTGGGTCGATGCCAAGTCCGTCTCACAAATGATCAAGACCGAGCATCCCCAGACGATCTCTGTGATCCTCGCGCACATGGATCCGGATCAGGCCGGTGCAGTCATGGTGGATTTGCCGGAAACTCTTCGATCGGATGTCGCCTTGCGCCTTGCGACGATGGAAGATTTGCAGCCGAGCGTGCTCGAGGAACTCAGCGACGCATTGCAGAGTTCACTGGTTGCGAATACAGGCACTCGCGCCACGAGCGTCGGAGGTGCTGAAGCCATTGCCAATATTCTTGCGACCCTCGACAAAGCCACAGAGGGGGGCATCATGTCGAAGATCGCCGAACGCGATCAGGTATTGGCAGAAACGATTCGGGGATTGATGTTCGTCTTCGACGATCTGGTCAAACTCGATGACCGCGGTATGCAAGAGCTCATGAAAGAAGTCAGTAAAGAAGATCTTCCTCGGGCGTTGCGCGGAGCGGCCCCGGAAACCAAGGAGAAGTTCCTCAAAAATATGTCGAGCCGAGCGGCAGAGATGTTGAAGGACGATATGGAGTCGATGGGACCGGTGAAGGTGGCAGATGTTGAGAAGGCGCAGCAGAATATCCTCAAGGTCTGCCGGAAACTGGAAGAAGAAGGGCGGATCGTCATCGCCGGTGCGGGCGGAGAGGAGGCGATGCTGTAATGGAGCCTGCTTCGAGCGGACAGGCAACACTTTCTCAATCATGCGGAAGTTCCGGCGGTCGACGGGAGAGTGCGATCCTCGTGGTCGACGACGAGGAGTCCGTTCGGGAATTATTGCTCCGGCTGCTACAATCGACGGGGCATCGTGTGCGGGCAGTTGGCTCCGCACGGGAGGCCCATGCGGCATTACAAGATTCTCCTGTGTCCCTCCTGATCACCGACGTCAAATTGCCGGACCAAGATGGCATCACGCTGCTCCAGCAGGCCTGCGACCTCGATCATCGTATGATGGGACTGGTGATGACCGGATACGGCACCGTGGATCTTGCCGTGCAAGCGATGAAAGCAGGAGCGGCGGAGTTCCTGATGAAGCCGTTCGAAAACGAGGTGCTGCAGCGGACCGTGAACCGCCTCCTTGATCTGTACCATCTGCGTTCGGAGAACACCGTTCTCAAGCAGGCGGTGATTCGTGCCTCCGGGGTTCGCTGTCGCAGTCTTGCGCTGACCGACTTCGACACCGGTCATCGATTTGTCGGCGACCAGACGATGTCGGAATACGATCAAGGCGTTGAAGAGGGTGAACGCCGTGCCGGTGCACGAGTTGCCGCAGCCAGGCAACAGGAACAGATGGTATTGGCCAGCGCAGTTCGGCGCTTCGACGAGAGGTGGACATCGCTTCATCAGACTGTTGAAGATGACGTGACGGCACTGGCCTTCAGCCTGGCGACCCGTATCCTGCGCGATACGATAATGGAACGTCAGGATGCCGTGACCGCCTTGCTGAAGTCGGCATTGGCGACGGTTCGCGAAGCAGGGGTCGTGACTGTGCGAACCCATCCATCCGACGCGCCCATCCTTGAAGCGGCTCGCGTGGAGTTGTGCCGTGATCGGCCCACAGGATTTACAATGCATGTCGAAGGCGATTCGTCGCTTTCCCGGGGAAGCTGTGTGGTGCAATCCACCAATCGACTGGTTGACGCGTCGCTGGACACGCAGTTGCTGCGACTCGGAGAGATCTTACAACAGCGAGGCCGCCGTGAATCTCGTCGATCTCATTGAGGGGGCAGATCCGCTCGCGGTCTCCGGCCGGGTGGCACAGGCCGTTGGGATCGTGATCGAAGGCTATGGCCCCATGACATCGGTCGGTGAATTATGCGATGTCACACGAGAGGACGGAGAGGGAATCGTGCCTGCGGAAGTGGTCGGGTTTCGCGGGGATCGCGTGTTACTGATGCCGCTTGGGGAGATGCGTGGGATCGGCCCCGGCAGCCGGTTGCTCATGAAAGGACATAGCGCCTCAGTTTCGGTCGGCCCGCAACTGCTCGGCCGTGTGCTCAATGGGCTTGGAGAGCCCTTGGATGAGCGTGGCCCTCTTCTAGCCGAACACCGATATCCGTTGCATGCCGCACCGATCAATCCTCTGAAAAGAAAGCGCATTGCGGAACCGCTTGACCTGGGTATACGGGCGATCAACGCCTGTCTGACCTGTGGGCGTGGTCAAAAGGTCGGCATCTTCGCCAGCTCAGGTGTCGGGAAAAGCGTCTTGCTCGGGATGATCAGCCGCTACACAAAAGCCGACGTAAATGTCATCGCCCTCATCGGCGAGCGGGGGCGGGAAGTCAACGAATTTCTTGAGCGCGATTTGACCCTGGAAGCGCTCGGTCGCTCGGTGGTGATTGTGGCAACGTCAGACCAACCGCCGCTTGTGCGGTTACGGGGCGCATTGATTGCGACGGCGATCGCTGAATATTTCCGCGACTGCGGCAAGCAGGTCCTCCTGATGATGGATTCACTCACCCGCCTGGCCCATAGCCAGCGTGAAGTCGGGCTGGCTATTGGGGAGCCACCGACCACGAAAGGGTATACGCCCTCTGTTTTTACGATGATGCCTAAGCTCTTGGAACGAGTCGGGACCAGTTCCGGTGCTGGGGCAATCACCGGCCTCTATACTGTGCTCATGGAGAGTGACGAACTTTCCGATCCCCTCGCAGAAGCGGCCCGGTCGATTCTGGATGGCCACATCGTGTTGTCAAGGCAGTTGGCCGCGCGCAATCATTTTCCGGCAATCGATCTCCTGAACAGCGCCAGTCGGGTGATGAAAGACATAGTGGGTCGCGACCACTATACAGCGGTCCGGTCCATGATCGAGCTACAGGCTCGGTACCAACAATCTGAGGATCTCATCCTGCTCGGCGCGTATAAGGCGGGCACCAATCGAGATCTCGACCAAGCCGTAGATGCTCAAGATGGTATCAATGCCTTTCTTCGTCAGGATATTGAGCAATCCGTCTCGATGGCTTCCTCGACCCAGGACTTACTCACTCTGATGAAGGCGCCCACATGAAGCTCGATGTGTTGCGACGCTATCGTGCACAGCTGGAAGAGGTGGTGCGGAGGGACCTCTTTCTCCTGCGCCAGGAGTTACAAGATATTGAAGCGCGCTTTCGTCTGCATGACGCGCACATGGAACGCACGACAGAGGCATACCTGGCTCAAGCGGGCAAGGGAGTGGCGCTGGATGAGTTTCTGGTGTGGCAGTCCAAATTGACGGCCGAGACGTCGAAACTGGCAGCAGCGAAGCAGCTGGAATGTCAACTCCGTGAGGTGTGGAGTCGGAAGCAGGATGAATTGCGCGAAGCCATGCATGATCGCCGCAAACTCGATCGTCTGGCCGACCGCATGCGCCAACGACATCAACTTGCGCTGCGCAAAATCGATCAAATGGAAATGGATGAAGCGGCGCGTCGTACGGGGGTGGTGTGATCACAGCTGGATGCTGAAAAAGCCCGCCAGCGGCGTTCTCGGCTCATTGAAATCCTCAACGGAGACCCGGCCGCCTCACCGACTCGGCGGCATGCACAGACGTGGAGCTCCTTATTCGTCGCACCGTGCGCCCCTGAGAGTACGCCTCCGGTTTCGATTCGACTGCGGCCTTGCATGGGATACGGCGCGTTTCAGCGCGCCAGGGTTGGGCGGGTGAGAAGGCTGGACTTTTTGAGCATCCAGTGTTGAGTGCTCCTATTGTTCCAGACGGACAGATCTATGGAATTCTGGGGTAGACATATATTGCATCCGCAATCGGCTAGGCACAGGTATGGCGCTCATGAGCGTCATGATCATCGCACCGGCCCCCTGGGTCGTAAGAGTAGAGGATTGGATTTTCCTGGGTGGAGTGGTTGGCTGTCGGCTGGTGGTATCGGGATTAGCGTGCTCATTGCGCTGTCTTGGACAACGATTCAGCCCGTCCAGGTCTCGGCTGAGCAGGGGGTGGAACTTTCGCCTGGTTCGGTTGACGGTGTGTCGCCGCGAGCGGCATCGGCAGAGCCGGGCACGATATCGGAGACCGAATCGGCTATGCCGCCAGCTGAGCCGGCCCAGGGACCGGCGCTCATTGTGCCGGAGGAAATCATTGCCGTGTTTCAGCAGCGCAAGCTGGACTTGGATCGTCGTGAAAAAGCGGTTCGGACGGCAGAGGGGCAGTTATCGATTCTTAAAGCCGAAGTTGAGGAAATATTGCGCAAGGTCGAGGCCATAGAACAGCGTCTCGTGGGGAAAGGTGCCTTGGGTCAGCAAGCATCACACAGCAAACAGGCGGCCGAATTACGCACGCAACGTCTCGGGCAGCTGGCCAAGATGTATGAAACTATGCCGGCAGAGGAGGCGGCAGCACGAATCGAGCGAATGCCGGACCGGAAAGCATTGGAGATTCTCCGACTCCTCAAGAGTAAGTCTGCCGGAGCGATTCTGGCACAGGTAAAGGTCGATCGTGCGGCAAAGTTGACAGAAGAACTTCTCGCGACTCCTTAGCCCCCTTCAATCCACCAATACGGAAATTTTTGCCTGCTCACCCTGCAGCTTCTTCCTCGTTTTTCCGCCTCAGCTCGTAATCTCTGCGCCAACTCCACGCCGAATGAGATTTCCAGTGATATTCACGATGGCATGGAGATTGAAGATGCTGAATCCGGCACCAGGATCTTTTTCACACTGGTTGAGGGGTTTGGTCACAACTATGGCTATTGGACTTGTCATTCCCCCAACCGGTAGTTCGACCGCTCAAGCGGGTTCGAACGCCCCGGCAGAGCGAGGTCAGAGCCAGGAGCGCACCCAGGGCGGAGCCTTTTCTGTCCTCCTCAAAGACGCGGTGAAGCATACAGATGATGATGAGCAGGCCTCTTCACGTTCTGACGCTGGGAAGACGAGCGAGCCAACTCCAGACGTCGCAGTCGACGACCATGCAGCAGGAGCCACGTTGATCGGTCTCGCGGTTGTGTCGCCTTCTCAAGCGCCCAAGGTAGCTTCTACGGTGGCCGACAAGGCCGAGCCCGTACAGTCTGCGAATGCGAACTCGGATATGAACCCAACCCCCACAGGACCTGCTCTTCAAGGCATTGAACCGACTCCTCTCCTTCTGCAGGGCTTGACGGTTGGTGCACTTCCTGACAATGGCACTCCAGGCCATGAGCCTGTTGCGGCCAATCCGCCCCAGCTCAAGACCACGGTTTCTTCCAGTGCGTCACTGGCACAGCCGGCGCTCAATCCTGATGGCTCGAGCAAAGTCCCTGCGACACTCGTAGACTCACCAGCTACGAATAAACCGGCCATTCGGAATGGCCGTGGTGTTCCATCTCAGCTTGTTCCTGTTGCTCTTGAACTACCGCTCAACGCCTCGGCTCTTTCCGGCACGCGACCATCGAGTTCCTTGATTCCCGATCAAGGGTCACCTCCTCCAATGGAGAACCAAGAGAATCTCCTTCCTGCAGCGCAGGGGAACGGGGTCGTTCCATCTCTTGCCCGACCATCGACAGATTTTCGACCATCGATAATGCTCCAAGAGCAGGGGGATCAAGAGACCACGCTACTGAATCAATCTCAATCGATTCGTGTGATTCAAGATCGCGGAGTCGGGGAACA
>DATDFW010000334.1:0-5592 GCA_036522375.1 Nitrospiraceae bacterium | reverse complement strand
CAGCACGCTCTGCAGGTGCAGATGCAGGGAACAATTCATTGAGACAATTCGCCATAATCATCAGATCATATGGCCCGTCTCGCACAACCTGTTTGCCAAGATCTCCCTTAAGCGGATGTTCCAGGTTGCCCTCGACGCAGCGTAGACCTTCGCTGGAAATTCCCACTTCCCGGCAATAGGCGTCCCATAGTCTCCGCGTATCCCGTAACGGTGTGCGGGATGTATCGGCAGCCAAGACCGACACAGATTCTGCCAGCTTCGGGCTGCGATGCCACAGCCAATCTAGCAGAGCCAAGGCCCCAGTCCCCGGGCCACACCCAAGATCAAGCACTGCCATTGAATGGTCTGCCGTTACCATACGGCCATCATCAGGCAATTCATCTAACAGGACCTGAACTTTGGAGAGGTTTACAGGCAAAAAGTATGAGCGATAGGCAAAGGCATGGGTTGGGTCATCCAGGTAATGCAGGGGCAATGTGGCACGTGTTGTCGTAAAAAGGCGTGATAGGGATACGACCGCCTGCCCTAACCCGCCACCAGGAAGCTCCCGTTCACAGGACACCTCTGCCAGGATTTTGAGGAGCTGGGAGGACAGACTAGTAGTTTGCGAAAAATCTCTGTGTGCAGGCTGGGATTTCATTGGTCTGCACGTCTGGGACAACAGGATTGCGCGCAGGCCGGATGATCAAAAAGACCAGACTTCTCACCCGCCCAACCCCGGCGCGTCAGGACACGCCTTGCCCAAGCAAGGCCGCTGCTTCGCGGCTGCCCCCTCGTTTCAGGCCTCATGTTTCGCGGCTCCTGAGAGCATGGCGAGAACGGCGCTGGCGGACTTTTTCAGCATCCTCCTAGACGGTTTCTTCTCGTTGAAGGGTTGCATAGGCATAGTGTAAGCTGGAGACGATCAGGAGGGCAACCATGACAGACGCAATTCTATTGGCCTACAAAGATGTCGAACACTCAATGGAACGATTCACCCAACTTCTCCAAACCCATGTGGAAACAATGGGTGCGACCCCAGCCCACGACGCTGATAAGGTTTTCCGCTTGTCGCAAGGCTCCAAGGCGATGAGGGATAGTGCGATGATCTATCTCTCCTACGCCAAATACGTGGCCTATGGCATGCCGGAGAGTGAGGACATGGTACAGGACGAACTCCAAGGGTAGAAGAAGGTCTGTTTAGTCTATCTGGTCTATCTCGTGAAAAAGACAGACTGAACAGACTGCAAAACAAAAGAGCCCGATCCTGAAAAGGATCGGGCTCTTTGTTTTAGCTTCAAGACCTGGTTAGATGCTGCGCATGAAATGCGCCACGTCATCCTGACTGACGGCTCCACCCATGATTGAAGACATCGCCACATTGGTCGACTTCTTCCCGGTCAGTCCGGACTCGACTTCGTCCACGATCAATTCAACAGGCATCGACTGACCGCCGTACACCCTCGGCCCACCAATTATCTTGGCGTGAGAGTATCCAAAGATCGCCGTAGCCACTTCTTTGGCCAGCCAACCGACATAATTGAACTCCGGAACGACGATGAGCTTCGTCTTGGCTAAGAGTTGCCGTAACTCCTGCGTCGGAAATGGACGAAGTGATCGGACTTTGATCATGCCAATCTTGATACCCTTTTCAGCGCAAATACGAACGGCTTCCCGTGACTGGGCCGCAGCACTGCCCGAAGCGATGATCACCGCCTCGGCACCATCCACGTTTTCAGCTGTGCACAAGCCACCCATATATTTATGGATATACTTGCGGGATCGCTCGACGGCAGCCCACACTTCCTGCTGCCACACGGCATGAATATTATAGGCCATGAAGTTCGACTTCTGAACCGGAGCGTCGCGAGACAACCGTGCGGGAGGATTCTCCGCATCGAGCACGGGAACAGCGCCTCGCCAAGCTTCACGAGGGGGAAGCCTTATGCCGCGGTCCTGCATACGGACGTATCCACGTGCGTGGGTGACAAAGAAACCGTCGCAGCAGACACCGACCGGGAGCGTCACGTCGTTCTTTTCGCTGATCGTGAAGCCGGCCATGATGAAATCATACATATCTTGTTGGTTTTCAGCGTGGAATACAATCATGCCGCAGTTCAATAAATACGCAACCTCGATATTATCCGGCTGAATAGCCAATGGAGCATTCACCACGCGGCAGGTAAACATTGCCACGGCGGGCAAGCGATGACCAGGCCATGATGCGATCCCTTCCATGCCTCGCAAGGTTCCCGGACCGGCCGTCGCAGTGAAACACCTCACCCCCGATCGTGACCCACCGGCAATTGCCGCCATCACCCCGACTTCCTCTTCACCACGGTAGTACTCTTTCACGTACCCTTCGCCGTAGAGCACACCGATGAGTTGCATCGTTTCGCTCTGCGGAGTGATCGGATAGGCGATAGCCAAGTCCACACTGGAGCGACGAACGGCTTCTTTCGCCGCTTCGCTGCCTGTGATGAACTCCTTCGTCCGTGGGGCTTCTAGGAACATATACTCCGGCGTGACCACCTTTTGGCGTTTTGCTTCGGCGTGGGGATCCTTCCTCCCGCTCGTCAAGTCCGGCTTAGGGGCAGCAACACTTGTGATGGGGTCGCCCTGCGGATTTGTCTTTTGCTCGGCTTCGAGTGCTTCACTCATAATGACACCTCTTGGCTATAGTGCCCGTGCTGTTCGATCCTAACTTAACCTTCACGCTTCATCTGGTCGGCGGAATGGCCAAAGGCAGCCGCACCGTCAAGCCCCGCCACCACTGGCGCAAAGGTGAGTGGATTCGTGTGAGTTTTCCCGCCATGAACTCTCATTTGTGTGCCGGTAAATCGCACATTCTCGCCGTTATCCGGCAACTTAATGCCCATCTCTTCGCGCACACGCTTGAAAACCTGCGCGGTCTTTCTCAACTTGGCCGTGTCTGAATCTCGAATGGTCAGCATGGCATCTTCATGTCCCTGCTCTGCACAGATCGCCATCGTCAGACAGTTCGTCCCCGCACGAATCATTTTCAAGGTCAAGTTGGCGTAATGACAATGCACGCCGACGAAGATACAGGCTTCGATCTTATTGCCCCAAATCGTAAGGTTCGGATGGTTTGGATTGATAACCTCTTCAGGATCGATCTTCGGATACTTCGGACGATAGTCCGGCATTGGAATAATCAGGACATTCGGAATCTGGGCGGCAATCTCCAGTACGGCCTTGGCCTTTTCAATGGCATGCTCATTCCAGGCCCAAAGGACCAACGGCCCCGGGAAGATCGTCGCGTTGGGGCTGGTCAACATTTTCCGGGCCATCTCTTCGATAACCTTGTCTTCATTGGGCTCAAGCAATCCATAATACAGCCCCTCTCCTGGGTCAGGCAGCGAAACCCCCAACTGAGCCGCCGACGGAGGATGGAATCCCGCTGGACCCGGCACAATGATCCGTTCTCTCGTATCTGACGTCGTTGCCACTCGCGTCCCCCCTTAATTACCTATCACAATCATTGGATTGGACAGAACCGCAACCGTAGTCTTCTCTTCATACCGAATATTGTCAGTCACGGCGGCCAGCGGCAATTGATCAATCATGATCATCTTGATGGCATTGTTTTTTGCCATAGTGTCACACACCCACACACATAGCGCACAGCCCTTGCACCGATCCACCGCCACGTATGCAGTGCCGTACTTGAAGCCCCTGTCCTTCCCCATATCTTCGCTATACTGAATGGTGTTCGCTTCAGGGCAATATTGCGTGCAGAGCTTGCAGCTCTTCGAGGCGCAAATCTCAACATCGATATTGGCTACCAGATACATGGAAACTCCTTCGTACTAAATCCTGGTTAGGCACCCACCGCTATGCGGATTTCCGACCGTTTGACTGATGGCGCAGCCCAACCGTGATCGACCGCGTAGTTCCATCCGGCCTGAATCACCGCCACATTTTTATCGATCAGTTCCTGTTTCTTTTTGAATTTCCGTTCGACGACACTATCCAATGCCGCGGTACCGCCGGATACGACAAACCCCTTGCCAAGGAATCGATCTTTCACCGATATCTCCAGCGCTTCAACAGATGTGAGACCTGTGATGGCTCCAATGGCGCCCATCAATGCCATGTTCGTCGCAAGGTCCATTCCTGCAACTTCGAGGGACAGTTTGGTGGCGGGAAAGTAATAGAGCTTCGCACGACGCTCTTCTAGCTCACGCTGCTGATCCCTATGAAGGGACATGGGTCCGTCGTTATTGATCAGCGCAACCCCGTCTTCCTTCAATCCAAAATAGAACGGCATTGTATACGACTTACCGTGGGTGATGACTTGCGGATGGAAAATAATGATGATGTGCGGGAAAGTGATCTCCCCAATCTCGTAGATCGGTTCATCCGATACACGGACATAGCTCTCGACTGGCGCCATCCGTTTTTCCGATCCATAAAATGGGACGATTGTGCTTTCACCTCCGGCATGGATCACAGCTGTACTGAGAATGTGTGACCCCGTCACAACACCTTGACCACCGACACCTGCCATCCGAATATTGAAACGTTTTGCCATGTTCGAGCCTCCCCAGGATCCCTATGCCTTGTTAGGAATTGCGGCAGTAGCAGCCGGCTTCGGCAGATAGTCTTTATAGCCGTACCGCTCAGTCAAATACTGCTTGGCTTCGTCGCTCACATATTCCGTGAACTGATACCGATCGTTCTCAACAGTCTTCGCATCTTCCATGACCTTATCGGTTGGAATTGCATACTCGATATTGCAGGACGTATAGGCCTGGATATAGGTGGAACCTACTTCGCGGGCAATCAGTACAGCTTTTTTTATGACGCTCTCAACGCGACGGGGATTGTTCGGAACCACCGAGGCCACATAGGCACATCCAGCCACCTTCGCCATTTGCAACATGTCCATCTTCTCGAACTTCTTCCCCAGCGGAGCCATCTTCAGAACTGCACCACGATTGGTCATCCCGCTTTCCTGCCCACCAGTGTTGCCGTACACTTCATTATCCAACATAATGGTGGTGAATCGTTCCTTTCGGAACCAGGAGTGGAGCACTTGCTGGAAGCCGATATCTGCGGTTCCACCATCTCCCGCCATGACAACCACATCCTTCGGCTTGTCCCCGAACCGCAACCGTAACCCGCGGGACAATCCGCTTGCGACACCATTCTGATCGCCATAGTTACCGTACACAAACGGGATCGCAGCCTGTGAAATCGCTAACCGTCCACAGCCTGCTGTTCCAATAGTAATAGTATCTTCCGGGTTGGGAAATGCAATGATCGCCAGTCGGATGAACAGAGTCATCGCACAACCGGCACACATGGGGTGCTCTTCGAGAATTTCCTTAAAGCTTCCCATTTGGGAGACCGAAATTTTCTTTCCGAACGGACCATGCTCAACCATGTCCCGATATTCTTTGGGCATGAACTTCTCAAATCCACCAGAAAACTTTACATAGTCAAGACTCATTGGAACACCTCCCTCTCACGTTATAACAGAATGAAGTTTCCTAACGGAAAAACACAGTTCGGTGCAGCAGGCCTGCAGGAATTCGAGGTTGAATGGATGGGGTTCATCCGCTCATAACCGCTCACACGAGGACCCAT
>DATDFW010000333.1:0-3053 GCA_036522375.1 Nitrospiraceae bacterium | reverse complement strand
TTTGGCGGACGGTTTCGCAAGCGTCCGCGTGCGTCGATCCCTTCTGAACCAATTCGCGAATGCGCTCCAACGTGAGGAAGGCGGAGTGCCCCTCATTGACATGCCAGACTGTCGGGGCGATATCCAGGGCGCGAAGCATACGAACACCGCCGATACCCAAGAGAAATTCCTGACAGAGGCGCATCTCCTGATCGCCGCCGTAGAGTCGAGCGGAGAGTGCGCGATTCTCAGGACTGTTCTCCGGGACGTCCGTATCGATGAGGTAGAGGGGAACTATCCCGACGAGCACTTTCCAAACCGCTGCCGCTACGACGCGGCCTCCGATCTCGACTGTAATCCTGCATGCGTCTCCTGATGGAGTGAGGGCTGGGTGAACCGGCGATACGGCCCGATTGAACGGGGTGTAGGCGGCTTCTTGCCATCCCTCCGGTGTGATCCGTTGCCGGAAATATCCTTGCGGGTACATAAATCCCACTCCCACCAGCGGGAGACCGAGATCGCTGGCTTCCTTACAATGGTCTCCCGCGAGAATGCCCAGACCGCCACTGTAAATGGGAATGGACGTATGCAGACCGAATTCCGCAGAAAAATAGGCGATGGTGGGAGCGTTCAGATCACCGTGCTGTGTTTTAAACCAACTCCGTTCGTTCTGGCGGTATTCGTCAAATATCTTGAGCGCGGCAGAGTACAGCCGCATATACGAGGGATCTTTGGCGAGGTACATGAGCCGGTCTGGCCTGACCTCGACCAGGAGTTGGACGGGGTTATGGTTGGTCAGGATCCAGAGCGTCGGGTCGATGTGTTCAAACAGCCGGCGGGCCTCCGGAGTCCAACTCCACCAAATATTCATCGCCAGTTCCTTGAGACGTGAGAGCCCGGTTGGGATGGCTTGTGATGACTTATCTGCCGTCTGCGGAGTATCCACTGCGCCTCCTTAAAATTCTGTGGGTTATCTGATGTGTTTGGTTGATCCGGTCTATCTTGGGTGTGGTCGAACCGGCCAGCATGGATAAACCAGAGAAACCATAGAGACTAAACAGATAGACTGGATTGTCAGGAGTGATCAGGCATGGCCAGCCTTGTGCCAGGAAATCCATTCGTTTGAGAATGCCACGGACGCATAGCGTTCGCCAAGTACTTTGGTGACGCGATTCATCAGCTTGGCTACTTGTTGCATGTCCTCAGGTGAAAGATCTTGTCGAAATCGAGGATGCATCCCCCACCGAGTTTCCACTTCCTCTCCGCTGACGGATGACATTACGCTCACCAACTTGATTTCGGTTCCCGTCGGGCCATGAGGTTTAGGCATTGCCTTGGATGCTGGTGGTGCGGACATTGTGTCGGTTGCCACGGAGGCAGCGGTGGCGACCGCGGCGGCTGGAGGGATATCTCCGGTTAAGATGGCAGTGATGGCCGGGATTGCGGCGTTCGCGCAGAGACTTGCGGCAGAGATCACCAGCGCGTTCCCCGCGATGCCCATCGCGTCGGCGACTCGCCCGCCAAAATCTTTCAGCATATCGTTCTTTGCCGGACTGTCCTCGGTCACGAGAAATCGGTACCGCTCATAGGTCTGCCGACTCTGCGCCACTGCCGCACCGACGGTGAGCATGATCTCCATGTGGTCCGCGCCAGAACCGAATGCCGGTTCGAGTACGTTCTTCAATTGCAGCGTGACGGCGTCCTCGAGGTTGTCCATGAACTGAGGCTGTTCTTTAATCGGCAAATACAGCGCCGAGAGCCGGTCGGTCAGATTGAACAAGATTTTGATGAATTCCAGATAGAGGCCCCATTCGTCCTGCCGCTTGAGTGTGAGCGCCTTCTCGGGAGCACTCCGTTTCATCATCGTGACTGATTCGCCAGACACGGCGAGCATCAGTTCGGCTAGAGCACGGAGTTGTTGCTCATGCTGGGTCTTGGTGGTGGCCATGGTATTCCTTGATGCTCCAAGAGAATTGAGGGTGTCATTATATACAAGTTGTTGTGCAGGCTCCAATGGGCGAAGCGGCGAGAGGATCAGTGATAGTGGAATGAAGCTATTTAATGACGCGAAGGGGTTATTCGAAAACTGCATCATTAGTGGTTGCCATCTGCATGCGATGCTGCTCCGCCACGAGCATGTCGATCAGTTGTCGCCGCCACCGGGTGAGTCGCGCACTGCACTCTTGCATCGCCTCATTCGGCAAGGGGCATGGAATCGGCCGCACCGCTTCGGCAAAGCGGGCCAAGAGGTGAGGATCGATCGCATCCGTCTTGGCGAGCTGGACCGGTGGCGCTGCCAAAATCTCGCACCCTGCCGAGGACTCACCCCGGCGAGAGGTATCCCCACCACCGCGAGCGCATTCCCCAGCTGAAGCTCAATGAAAGCTGTCGAAGGGATCGAAACAACTGATTTTGACCTGCTGGTCCAGTGGGGCCGCTCCCTCTCTGGTTCTTGCATCTTCATTTGGAATTATGGAGGTGATACTCTTGCCAGACCTCGCGCTTGCCCGACGGTCGTCACTCCAGCTACCGGAAAATTTTTGTGGGTCAACCGCCATCCCCTAATTAAAAAGTCGTCGGGGAGTGGGGCAGCACGACGTTTCTTCCAGACCCCATCGTATCCTGTGACGTGTGTGATGTTGTTGCCGGAACGCTCCATGGTGAAGCGGTACCGTATTTGGTCGTCTGAGAGCCTTACCACGCTGCCCTCGAAGCGCGCGCCGTCGCTGGTGACCTTGATCTGCTGGGCCGTGTCGGGAACAGATTCTATCCCACAAGGGAAGGCTGAACTCAGGGGACCAAAAACCACGGCAAACGCATAGACGCCGGACGAAAAGGGATTTTTAGGAGATATCCCCGTGTCTTCATCTGGTGTGAGTCCTTCGTAGGCAGATACACTTCCGGGAAGCCGAAGCATTCGTTTTCTCACTCCTTCGTCAGTGATCTCTGTCAGGGACTCCCTATTCTCAAATACCACAAACCGAAAGTGCGAACGGTGCTCAATACCATCCTTTTTCGCAACGAGATCGACTGACACCTCACCGAACGTTGACCAGTCGTCTCGCGGGTCACAT